>JAEEGO010000095.1 GCA_016280355.1 Lachnospiraceae bacterium
GAGGTAGTGCTCGCAGTCACTCAGCCTGACAGGCCCAAGGGCCGCAGCGGCAGGCTGCAGATGAGCGAAGTAAAGCAGTATGCCACAGAGAACGGCATAGAGGTATACCAGCCCGAGAAGGTAAGGGAGACGGAGGCTGTAGAGAGGCTTAAAGGATACGACAGCGAGCTGATAGTCGTGGCGGCATTCGGACAGATACTCCCAAAGGAGATACTTGAGATGCCAAAATATGGCTGCATAAACGTACATGCATCGCTTCTTCCGCACCTCAGGGGCGCATCCCCTATACAGACAGCCATCCTTGAAGGAGACAGCGAGACCGGTGTCACCATCCAGCAGATGGGCGAAGGACTCGATACCGGAGATATCATATCAGCAAGGAGCATACCGATAGAGCCCTCCGATACCGGAGGAAGCCTCTTTGACAAGCTTGCGCGTCTCGGTGCCGAGCTTACCGTGGAGACGATAGCGGATATCGAAGAAGGAAGGGCATCTGCTACACCACAGGATGAGAGCATGGCAAGCTATGCGAAGAAGATAGACAAGCAGATGGGCCACATAGACTACAACCTAAGCGCCGCAGAGATCGAGCGCATGATAAGGGCACTGAACCCGTGGCCGTCGGCATTTTCCCATATAGACGGGAAGCTCATGAAGATCTGGAAGGCATCTGTCGGAGGCAGTACAGACGGCAAGGCAGGATGCGTGACAGAGGTGAAGAAAGACAGCTTTACCGTAGCCTGTGGTGAAGGCTCACTGATAGTAGAAGAAGTACAGCTTGAAGGCAAGAAACGTATGACGGTACATGATCTGCTGCTGGGATACAGGATAAATCCCGGCACCGTACTGTCCTGATGAAAGGATATCCGGAGGTAAGAGTATGATGAATTATTATTACGGTTTTGACTGGACCTATTTACTGCTGATCATAGGTATGGTGGTATCCGGCATAGCTTCGGCAAAGGTATCATCGACCTTCAATAAATACGCGAGAGTAGGGTCTTCCACAGGTATGACCGGGGCGGAAGCAGCCCAGAGGATACTGTATGCGGAGGGTATCACGGATGTCGCGATACAGCACATCGCAGGCAATCTTACGGATCATTACGATCCTTCAAAAAAGGTCGTGAGCCTCTCAGATGCCACATATGCATCAACATCCGTGGCAGCGATAGGCGTCGCAGCTCACGAGTGTGGACACGTGATACAGCATCATACGGGATATGCGCCTCTTAGCATCAGATCAGCTCTGGTGCCGGTAGCCAGCATAGGCTCAAAGGCGGGTATACCGATTTGCCTGCTTGGCATGTTCCTCGGCATGAACCCCACTCTGATCAATCTTGGAATACTAGTCTTTTCATTCGGAGTGCTCTTTCAGATCGTCACACTTCCTGTAGAGTTTGATGCATCAAACAGGGCTTTGAAGCTCGTTCGTTCACTCGGGATACTTGATGAGGCTGAGACACGGGATACGAGGAAGGTGCTGAAGGCCGCGGCAATGACCTATGTGGCATCGGCGTTTGCTTCGGTGCTGTCGCTGCTTCGTCTCGTACTCATCTTCGGCGGCAGGAGGAGAGACTGACAGAGTGAGTACCGTCAATACAAGGCAGATAGCATTGGATGTACTGATGCAGTACGAAAAGGAGGGGACGATGTTTCGCCCCCTTTTGAATGCTGCGCTGGACAAGTATGCTTACCTTGACGGCAGAGACAGAGCATTCATCAAGAGCCTGTCGGAAGGCGTCGTGGAGAGGCTCATCACGCTTGACTATATAGCGGACCGTGTGTCAAAGACACCGACAGCAAAGATGAAGCCCGTGATACGCATGATCATCAGGATGGGGATATACCAGCTCGTCTTCATGGAGCATGTGCCCGACAGCGCAGCCGTAAATGAAGCCGTGAAGCTTACGAGGCTTAAGCATATAGACGGCCTTAAAGGGGTCGTAAACGGAGTCCTGCGCGCTGTAGTAAGGCTCAGGGATCAGGGAATAGAGTATCCCGATATCGAGACGGAGTATTCGTGCCCGAAGTGGATAGCGGATAAGCTGAGAGCAGATCACGGGAAGGAGAAAGCAGAAGCTGTGATCCGTGCCGGAGTCGGCAGCGTGCCGTTATATCTCAGGGCGAACGGGCAGATCACAGATGCCGATAAGGCAGCAGAGGAGCTTTTTTCGGAGGGCGTGAAGGCCGTAAAGTGTGACGACACGCCGTATGTCTTAAGGGCAGAAGAGGGGAGTCTGGTACCGGGACAGTCGGAAAGCTTTATAAAAGGGCATTATTCGGTGCAGGATCTTTCTTCTCAGGCAGCGGTATATGAGCTGTGGGAGCAGATTAAAGTTTACATAAATGATAAAAATATGGTTAACATAAATGTAATTGATATGTGCGCAGCACCCGGTGGAAAGTCATGTGCCCTGGCAGAGCTTCTGGGCGAAAAAGGAAAAGTCAGATCATACGACATTTCGGAAGAAAAGCTTTCGAGGATAAGAGATAACGCCGAGAGGACAGGGCTTTCAAACATAGATATCGCAACGGGAGACGCTGCGCTCCGAAACGATGAGCTTTTGGAAAGTGCGGATGCCGTGATAGCCGATCTGCCGTGTTCCGGACTCGGGGATATGGGGAGAAAGGTAGACATAAAGTATAGAGTGAAGCCGGATGATGTATCAGCATTATGTGAACTGCAACGAAGGATACTGGACAATGCCGCCGACTATCTGAAACCGGACGGAATCCTTTTGTTTTCTGTGTGTACGGTCACTAAAGAAGAGACATCCGATCAGTCGGACTACCTTGCTTCAAAAGGGTTACATAAAATTGAAGAAAGACTGTTCCTGCAGGGAGTCGATCCCTGCGACGGGTTTTATTTCTCGATATGGAGACGGGGATGAAAGACATACTCGATCTTACAAAAAAAGAACTGGCTGACACGCTCGGCTCATACGGAGAGAAGCCATACCGCGCAAAGCAGATATTCACCTGGCTGCATCAAAGGCGGGTGACATCCTTTGATCAGATGACAGATATCTCAAAGACCCTGCGCTCAAAGCTTGCCGAAGAGTATGTCATCGGAGCATGCAGAGCGGACAAGGTGCAGATATCGAAGCTTGACGGTACCCGCAAGTATCTTTACAGGCTTGAAGACGGCAGCTTCATAGAGGGTGTCTTCATGAGATACAGGGACTGGAATACGGCCTGCATATCATCGCAGGTGGGATGCGCTATGGGCTGCAGGTTCTGTGCTTCCACCATAAACGGATGCGAGAGGGATCTGAGTGCAGGAGAGATGGCAGAGCAGATATATGCGATGGAAGATGATACCGGGGAAGCCGTCTCAAACGTAGTGATCATGGGCTCGGGAGAGCCTCTTCTCAACTACGCAAATCTGATGAGGTTCATAGACATCATATCTGACGGAGACGGCAAGGGGATATCCAAAAGAAACATCACTGTATCTACCTGCGGCATAGTGCCTGCGATATATAAGCTTGCGGATGAAGGAGGAGACGAAGAGCACATGCAGATAAACCTGGCTCTGTCCCTGCATGCGCCTACGGATGAGAAGCGAAGGAAGCTTATGCCGATAGCTGAGAAGTACACGCTTTCTGAGCTTACTGAAGCCATGAAGCACTACTATGACAGGACACACAGACGCCTGACTTTTGAGTACGCCCTTGTAAGCGGTGAAAACGATACTGCACAGGATGCGGAGGAACTTGCGAAGCTGCTGCGAAATATGGGGCCTGCGGGGAGCAGTGCACTGGTCAATCTTATACCCGTGAACCCTGTGAAAGAAAGCGGTATGGGACGGCCGACGAGGGAGGCATGCGAGGCCTTCAAAAATAAACTTGAAAACTTTGGAATAAATGGTAGTATAAGGAGAGAATTAGGCTCTGATATTGACGGGGCCTGCGGACAGCTCAGGATGAAGTCACACGCTTAGCTGCACCGCGAAATACGGGGAGGAAACATGATAAAGACCTTTTCGATGACCGATACCGGTCGGAAAAGGAAAGTGAATCAGGACTATGTGTATACTTCGGAGAATCCCGTAGGGAATCTGCCGAATCTCTTCATAGTAGCCGACGGTATGGGAGGACATGCCGCTGGAGACTATGCATCGAGGTTTACCACGGACATGGTGGTATCCGATATCAGCAATTCGCATGAGACCAATCCCATCAGACTCATAAGACATGCATATGAGGTCGCAAATGCCGCGATCATAGAGGAGGCACACAGGCTCCCGGATCATGAGGGCATGGGGACCACACTCGTGGTGGCGACCATAATAGACGATACACTCTATGTTGCCAATGTAGGCGACTCAAGGCTTTACCTGATAGATGACCGCATCAGCCAGATCACGAGGGATCACAGCCTTGTGGAAGAGATGGTGAGGGCAGGAGAGATCAGGGAGAACGAGGCGAGAAGCCATCCCATGAAAAACAAGATCACCCGTGCCATAGGCGGAGATGACGAGATAAGAGTGGACTTCTTTGACATCAAGCTCAAGGAGGGCGATGTGATACTGATGTGCACCGACGGACTGACCAATATGGTCGAGGACGAGGACATCAGGATGATAGTGCACGGCTCATCGGATGTGGTGAGTACGGTACAGGGACTCGTAAAGAGAGCGAATGACAACGGCGGAAGCGATAATATCGGAATAGTGATAATAGAGCCGTTCAAATAAACGGCAGGAGAGATACAGTCGGTAATGGTAAACGAAGGAATGGTACTTGCAGACAGATATGAGATACTGAGCCGTATAGGCACGGGCGGCATGTCCGACGTCTATAAGGCACAGGATACGAAGCTGTCCAGATTTGTGGCTATAAAGGTACTGAAGCAGGAATATGCGGAGAATGAAAACTTCGTAACGAAATTCCATGCAGAAGCACAGGCGGCTGCAGGGCTTATACACTCAAACATCGTAGGCGTCTATGATGTCGGAGAGGACAAGGGACTGCAGTACATAGTCATGGAGCTGGTGGAAGGCATCACGCTCAAGCACTACATCGAAAAGA
The DNA here is from genome assembly GCA_016280355.1 of Lachnospiraceae bacterium. Classification (GTDB taxonomy): domain Bacteria; phylum Bacillota; class Clostridia; order Lachnospirales; family Lachnospiraceae; genus NK4A144. Next base: position 5,037 of record JAEEGO010000095.1, read on the forward strand.
AGCTCAGACTCTCCGTGAAGGAGTCGATAAGCATAGCCATACAGATGGCACAGGGTCTGGAGTGCGCGCACAAGGCAGGCATCATACACAGGGATGTGAAGCCCCAGAACGTCATAATATCAAAGGACGGCAAGGTAAAGGTCACAGACTTCGGTATAGCGAAGGCTGCCACCAGTGAGACGATCACCTCCAATGTGATGGGATCGGTACACTATACATCACCCGAGCAGGCCAGAGGCGGATACTCCGATGAGAAGAGCGATATCTATTCACTCGGCGTGGTACTCTTTGAGATGCTCACGGGAAGAGTGCCGTTTGACGGTGATACTACGGTCACCATAGCGATCCAGCATATTCAGGATGCGATGCCGAGTCCCAGGGAATTCGTCGGGGACATACCCGTCAGCATAGAGCAGATCATATTCAAATGCACCGAGAAGAACTCCGACAGGAGATACTCATCCATGGCGGAGGTCATATCGGATCTCAAGCAGTCACTGCTCACTCCGGATGAGAACTTCATCAAGCGCATACCCTCAGGCGGCAACGGCGGTGCTACCAAGATGGTGTCTGAGGAGGACGTCAAGTCAATAAAGACAAGGACCGGCTCCATAGATGTGGACGAGTCACTGATATCGGCATACAACCGTACCAGAGACAGACTCGAAGAAGACCACAGGAGAGCGGACGAGGAAGAAAGACCCCGCAGGAGACGCCGCGAGCCCGAGGAAGGCCGCAGCGCAAGAGACAGGCGCGACAGAGATGATCGTGACAGGAGAGAGCGCGACAGACGTGAAAAGCCCGGAAGAGACGAGGCAAGACCGGGGAAACGCCCGTCAGAAAGAGCAGCAGAGCGGGATCCTCTGGATGAATTCGAAGAAGAAGAGATCCGCCGCAAGAGAAGAGAAGCTGCTGCCAGAAAGCGCAACGCAAGCAGGAAGAAGGCACAGCAGCGTCCTGCAGATACAAACCGCAGGAATGTACAGCGAGGCGGCAGATACGACGACGATGACGATATGGACGACAGGATGTCCATGATCATGAGAGCGATCGCAGTGATAGTAGGTATCATCATACTGATACTCATACTCTTCATTGCAAGGCGTGTGATAGAAGTAAAGAAAGACTCTGCTTCGGAAAACTCCGTGGTGTCCGAGAACAAGGCACTGCAGGATGTGAGCGGGCAGAGCTTCGAAGCGGCAAAGGCCGCTCTGGAAGCGGAAGGATATGTGGTACAGTCGAGGAACGAAGCCTCGGAATCAGTGCCTTCAGGCACCGTCATAGGCTCTGAGCCTGCAGCGGGAAGCATGATACCTCCGGGATATACGGTAACACTTGTAGTAAGCTCCGGCACAGGAACCATAGCAGTACCTGATCTTACCAATGCTACGGCAGCCGAGGCAAAGGTGACACTCGAAAATCTCGGACTCGTGATGTCCGTGACACAGGGCGCTTCAGAGTCTGTACCTTCGGGATCCGTCATCTCACAGAGCCCTCATGCCGGAGATATGGTAGCTCCGGGTGCTACGGTATCCGTGGTGATCAGCACGGGTTCAGACGGCACGGGCGTGCCCATACCCGAGGGGAGCGTGGCAGTACCAAATATCATAGGCCTGACAGAGACACAGGCAAAGACGGCACTGACCGCATCAGGACTCTCATGGACCTCCATCACGGAGGAGAGATCCGACAGCGTGGCAGCGGGCCTTGTAATATCCCAGAGCGTGGAGCCGGACTCCATCGTCTCAAGCGGCAGCAACGTGGACTTCGTATTAAGCCTCGGTGCTGACGGAGTGGCAGGAGACACGGTATATTCGCAGAACGTGCAGGCACCCAACGGATACGTGCCGGGCACTGCTGCGAGGATAGTGCTTACAGGAAGTACAACGGGAACGGTATACGGACAGAAGGACGTGACGGAGTTCCCTGTGACCATACAGATAGCTGCAGCTGATGTGAACAGTGCAGATACCGGAGGAGTTTTTACTATCAGTTACACTATGAGGGTGACCGGTACGAATGATGACGGATCACCGTATACTGTAGACCAGCAGGCGGCAGATTCATCGCAGACAATAGCCTTCACAAGGTAAACCGGGCATTGGATGCTTGAAGGCAGGATACTAAAGGGGATAGGCGGCTTCTACTATGTGTATACCGAAGAGGGTACATATCAGTGCAGGGCCAAGGGCATATTCCGGCAGCGGTCGCTGAAGCCTCTGGCGGGCGACAGATGCCTGATAGAGCTGACACACACGGATGATGTGGAAGGCAATGTGACAGAGATACTGCCAAGAAGCAACGCCCTGATACGCCCACCCGTAGCGAACATAGATCAGGCACTCATCATATTCTCCGTGCACAGCCCGGAACCTGCATGGGGACTCCTCGACAGATTCCTCGTCATGATGGAGAGGGAAAAGATACCCTCGGTCATATGCATAAACAAAGACGATCTCGCTGAAGAAGATGATATCCCCTGCATTGAGAGGATATACGGCAAAGCGGGCTACAGACTGATATTCACATCGGTATCGGATACCAGAGGGCTTGAGGATGTAAGAGACGCTCTGGACGGCAAGGTCACATCTGTGGCAGGACCTTCGGGAGTAGGCAAATCATCCATGATAAACGCACTCGCGGGAACTGACGTGATGGAGACCGGAGATGTGAGCCGCAAGCTGAAGCGCGGCAAGCAGACCACAAGGCATACCGAGCTGCTGCATCTGTGGGGAGACACCTTCATCTTTGATTCGCCGGGATTTTCGGCAATGGACCTGCCCGACATGGAAGAAGCTGACCTCGCGGGGTGCTTTCCCGAGATAAGACCCCATATGGGCAGCTGCTACTACAATGACTGCACCCATACCCACGAGCCGGGATGTGCGGTGAAGCAGGCAGCACAGGACGGAGAGATATCGGACGAGCGATATGGGTCATATACGGAGATATGGAATGAACTGCATGACAGAAGGAGATACTAAATGATATATAATCTGCATCCGTCGATACTTGCCGCGGATTTCAAAAACCTTGGAAAAGAGATAGAGAACGTCGTAGCAGCCGGAGCCGACGGCATACACATAGACGTGATGGACGGTGACTTCGTACCCCAGATATCATTCGGTATGCCCGTGATAAGGTCCATTAGATCCGCCACGGACGTGACCTTTGACGTACACCTGATGGTGTCCAATCCCGAAAGATACATAGAGACCTTCGTTGATTGCGGAGCCGATATACTCACCATACACGCGGAAGCCACGAGAGACATAGAGAATGCGCTGAAGCAGATCAGACGCACGGGAGTAAAGGTGGGACTCGCACTGAATCCCGGTACATCACTCTCCACTCTGGACTATGTGATGGATGACGTGGATATGGTCCTTCTTATGACGGTCAATCCGGGATTTGGCGGACAGAAGTATATCGAGAAGGCTACAAGGAAGATAAAAGCACTGAGGGCCATGGCTCTTAACGAAGGCAGAGAGCTCGATATCGAAGTGGACGGAGGAGTGACCGAAGAGACGCTTCCTACCGTACTTGAAGCCGGAGCCAATATCATAGTCATGGGCTCGGCGATATTTGCAGGAGATGCAGCCGCTCTCACGGGAAAGTACAAGAAAGAGATAGAAGACTATTCCGGAAACAGGTGAAGGAAAACCGAACAGGATAAGAAGCATCGCAGCGGCCGTACTTGGTGTGGTCGCTGTGATTTGTATTACGCTGGGTGTGGCGGGATATCTGCTTAAAGGTGAGCCGATGTGGCAGGAGAAGACCATAGAGCTCGGAGATAGCGTGAGTGACGATGCGGCGGAGTACATAGAGGGTACTCCCTGGACTATAGAGCACACGACAGTCGATCTGACGGGACTAAATACCTGCAAGGTCGGAGACTATACCGTAAGGGCAGTCAACATGTTTGCTTCTTACGACTATACGATCCATGTGCGCGACACCGTGCCTCCCGAGATAAAGGTCGGATATTCGCTCGATACGGTGCTCGCAGCGGGACGGGACTACGATCTTTCCGTACTGCAGGCAAAGGCCGAGGATAAGAGCGGGACGACTTTTATCCATTACTACTACAACGATCATGAGATAAACGGGCTGTACTTCGATGATATAGGAAGACCGGAGATCACTATCGAAGCGACGGATGGCAACGCAAACAGGAGCATAAAAAAGGTAAAGCTCTTTGTGGATACGCCGCCCGGGATATACGGAGTGCATGAGCAGTATGTACTGAGAGGAAGCGGAAAGGATGCGATAGACCCTGCTTTTGCAACGGATGATGTGGACGGCAGCCTGACTGATAAGGTGAAAGCGGATCTTTCAGGTGTAGACTTCAGGAATATCGGTGATTACGTCGCAGCGTACTCCGTGACGGATTCATACGGCCTCACATCCACCGCCAAGACTACGATACACGTGATCTCATCTGCGGACAGAGTGATGCATCATCTCAATGATTACAGGATGAGCGATGAGCAGATGCAGGAGATCATAGAGGACGGATACTTCACCTATGAGCCTTTGGACAAGCCTGACAGCAAATGGGTCATAGATAACTGCGGTCCCACACTGGTAAATCTGTACCGCGATGAAGGGGATATGGTGAGCAGCGGTTCAGGGTTCATATATGATATCACTCCGGAGTATGTATATGTCATATCGGTATATCATGTGACCAGTGCTTTTGACGGGAAGCCGACCCGCATCACCTTTTATGACGGCACGTATACGCCTGTCAGATTCAAGTCCATCAGGCTGAGTGCGGGAAATGAGGCTTCGCTTTTTAAGATACCGGTATCAGACATACCCTATCATACCCTGGTCAGACTGAAGGAAGTGTCCTACAAAGAGGACATATACGATGACATCCACGTGGGTACCCCGCTCATAGAATACTGCAAAAACTGGAGAGCGGGCGAAAGAGAAGCTATAATCAAATACGTGGATGTGATATCCTTTGGATTGTCGGATATACAGAAGAAATACGTGGATGATGAAGAATATTTTGCCGTCACCAGGGCATCGGAGAGCGGGATGAGCGGTACGGCGATATTTGACGAACGCGGCATACTTGCAGGGATCTGCAGCAAGACGATGATGCCGCTTGATACGGAGGAGCCGAGATTCAGGGACGGATGTGATTTCCTCCTGATGGTCGGCGGACTGCCGGATCTGCTCGAAAGAGCGGAAGGAATGGAATGAGAAAGCTTTTCTACATCATATCAATAACTGCAATGGTGGCTCTGGTACTGGTCTTTCTTTGCCTGAAACCGGAGAGCGCCGAATACAGAAATGATGCCAGATATCTCGGCGATATCAGGCTTTCCAAGGCTTCAGGGTTTTATGACAGGCCGTTTGAGCTTAAGATCACTGCGCCCACGGAGGAGATCTATTATACGCTCGACGGCAGCGAACCCGACAGAGACTCTCTGCGATACACCGGTCCCATAAGCATAGACGAGGCGACACCAAAGCCCAATACCTATTCCATGAGAGAGGATGTGAGTGCTTTCTTCGACGATGAGATGAGAGAACTCTATCGCGAAACCCACTGGGCTGCAGAAAACGTAAGTCCCGAGTATAAGGCGCCGGACTACGACATCAGAAAATGCACCGTGATAAAGGCCGTGTACTATGACGGGGACGGCAACAGAGGCGATACGGTCACAGGCTCTTATTTCGTGGGGACTGACAGGGGAGAAAAAGCAAAGGATATGCAGACGGTATCTCTTGTGATAGACCCCGACAAGCTGTATGACTACGAGAACGGGATATATGTGACGGGGAAACTCAGGGATGATTTCTTTGGGGCGATGAACGATGAAAACCGCGAAGAAATGCTGGATTCGCACTGGCCCGCAAACTATACCGCAAGAGGCAGGGAGTGGGAAAGAGAAGGTACTTTGCAGGTGTTTGACGAGAAGGGCTGCAAGCTGTCTCAGCAGGTAGGAGTCAGGATAAAGGGAGAGGGAAGCAGGGAGTATCATCCGAAGAGCTTCAATCTCTATGCAAGGAGTGAGTACGACGGAAATACCGTCATCCACACGGAAGAAAAGACAAGGATGTGTCTTGATGCCATGACTCTTTACTTCGGCGGAGAAGACATATACTCAAAGATGAAAGATCCGCTGATGGCCGACATATGCTCGGATATGGGCTTTGCGACCATGACATTCAAGCCGTGCGAGCTCTTCATCAACGGAGAATACTGGGGCTTCTGCTTCATGACGGAGAAGTACGATGAAAAGTATATAGAGAGGATGTACGGCGTTGATGACGATAATGTCATGATGATAAAGAACAACTATAAGAGCGAGGGCGAGCCGTCTGACTTTGACGTCTATATGGACGATATGAAGTATATCGCCGAAGCAGACATGAGCGTTGCCGAAAACTACGAGAAGGCAAAGGATATCCTCGATATGGACGGCTTCATAGACTACATGGCAGCCGAGATATACATAGCACGCTGGTCAGACTGGCCTACAGGCAACATCAACCAGTGGAGGAGCAGGGAATACGATTCGGGGCAGTACGGAGACTGCAGATGGCGCTTCATGCTCTTTGACGTCAACTGGGGAGGCATGACCTATGATGAAGGGGATGCGACCAGAGACACCATAGCATCCACAAGGCTTCCGAGCCCCGTCTTTGACAACCTGTGCAACAATCCGGAATTCAGGGAGGCCTTCATAGCAAGGCTCATGTCCATGAGGGAGAACGAATTCGCTCCGGAGAATGTTGCGAAGAAGATAGACAGCTATGAGGTCATGATGGAGGGTCCGATGAAGGAACACTACAGGCGCTTCTTCGGCAGTGATGATGCAAGATTTCATGTAGAAGCGGAAAAACTCAAGCTTTTCTTCAATGAGAGATATGAGTATATACCTGAGATGATAGAGGCCAATTTCCCGGGTTCTGTCAGATAATTGAGACCCCATTGACACGGACAAGGCCGTGTGATAGTATCGTTTGGTGTGCGATACACGGATTATCTGGAAGGAGTAATTACAGATGTCAACAATAAGGATCATCCTTTATGTAATATTTATGATAATATGCGTTGCACTTACTTTCATAGTGCTGGCACAGGAAGGTAAGAGTGCAGGACTCGGAGCAATAAGCGGAATGGCTGATACATATTGGGGCAAGAACAAGGGACGCTCCATGGAGGGTAAGCTTCAGAAGCTGACGATAGCATTGTGCGTACTCTTTATGGTGATAGCACTTATCCTCAATATCAAGGCCTTCTAAGACAGGGATAAGACATACAAGCAAGGGCTCCTGAGTATATCGGGAGCTTTTTTATTTGGTATAAAGAAAAAATGGGAAAGAAGAATTACAAGGAAAAAAGGAATAAAGAAAAGCGGGGCAGGGACAAAGGCGGAAAGCAGAAGAGCCTGAAATATACGGGCGTTTTTCAGTCAGCGGCCGGAGGCTTCGGCTTCGTGCGCATAGAAGACAGCGAGGAGGATCTCTTCATTCCGAGAGACTGTGTACGTACAGCCATGCACGGTGATACCGTGGAGGTAAAGGTGATACATCCCGCAAGGGGCAGGAGACGCAGTGCGGAAGCAGAGATAACTCGGATCATATCCCGTGGCACCGAGAGCGTTGTGGGCACCTTCCAGTGGGGTAACAGAGGCAGGAAATCGCTCGAGGGGACAGCTGCCTATGGCTTTGTGATACCTGACAACAAGCACTTCAATGATGATATATTCGTAAGCCGTGAGCGCAGCAAAGGCGCAAAGGACGGCGATAAGGTAGTGGTACGTATCACGGAATATGGAAGCAGCAAGGGCCACAAGAGCGAGGGCATAGTATCCGAGATACTAGGCGATATCAATACACCGGGTGTGGACATCACCTCTGTTGTAAGAGGATACGGACTGCCTGAGACCTTCCCGAGGGAAGTGACGGAAGAAGCAGATGCTGTGGCACATCCTGTGAGTGAGAAAAACCTGACAGGCAGGAAGGATCTAAGGGATATAGTGACTGTCACCATAGACGGTGACGACTCGAAAGACTTTGACGATGCTGTCAGTCTTATCCGCAAGGGTGAGAGCTGGGAGCTCGGAGTGCATATAGCGGATGTGAGTGAATACGTGAAGGAAGGCTCATATCTCGATACAGAGGCATTCAGACGCGGCACATCCGTCTATCTCCCCGACAGGGTGATACCGATGCTGCCGGAGGTGCTCTCAAACGGCATATGCTCACTGAATCCGGATGAAGACAGACTGACGATGTCATGCCTTATCAAGCTGGACGAGAAGGGCAGAGTGAAGAACTCAAGGATAGTCGAGGGCGTGATAAGAAGCCACTACAGGCTGACATATTCGAAGGTGCAGAAGATACTGGACGGAGATGAGGAGCTCAGACGCGAATATGCCGATATCGTGCCTATGCTAACTGATATGAATGAGCTCGCGAAGCTCATCAGAAAGAGAAGATCCAAGCACGGAGCCATAGATTTTGATCTGCCGGAGGCTGATATCATACTCGATGATGACGGACGGACCACGGATGTCAGGATACACGACAGGAACGATGCTACAAGGCTCATAGAGGACTTCATGCTCACTGCGAACGAGACAGTGGCAGAGACCTTTGCTCTCATGCATATGCCCTTCATATACAGGACACATGACGAGCCTGATGAAGAAAGCCTATATGATCTGGCGCTTTTTGTGTCAGGATTCGGACTGCATCTGGAAACACCGAAGAAGAAAAAGAAGGACGAAGGCGTGAGCCCGAAGGCACTGCAGAAGCTGCTGCAGAAGACAGAAGGCACGGATGCCGAAAGGCTGATACGCACACTGGCGCTTCGCGCAATGAAGCAGGCCAGATACAGTACCGAGTGCAAGGGACATTACGGCCTTGCGATGGAATACTATACGCATTTTACCTCGCCTATAAGGAGATATCCTGACCTGCAGATACACCGTATCATCAAGGAGTATCTGAGGAATGAGCTCACAGAAAAGAGGATAAGCCACTATTCACAGATCCTCGGAAAGGTCGCTGAAAAGTCCAGCTTCCTCGAGCGCAGGGCTGATGATGTGGAAAGAGACGCGGACAAGCTCAAGATGGTAGAATATATGACAGGACATATAGGGGAGGAATATGACGGCATCATATCCGGTGTGACAGACTGGGGTATATATGTCGAGCTTCCCAACTGCATAGAGGGCATGATACCGCTCAGGGATATGGATGATTACTACGAGCTTGAAGAGAGATATCACAGAGTGGTAGGCAGGGCCACAGGCAGGATATACAGGCTGGGTGAAGCAGTGAGGATACAGGTGGTACGCGCCGACAAGGCAGCGGCTGAGATAGACTTCAGAATGGTGTGAAAATGGCAGAGGACAAGTCCGGAAAAAAGCTTATAGCTAACAATAAAAAGGCCTTTCATGATTACTTCATAGAAGAGCAGCTCGAAGTGGGCATAGAACTTTTCGGTACAGAGGTAAAGTCTATACGTGCAGGCAAATGCTCAATAAAGGAAGCCTATGTGGACGCAAGGACGGGAGAGCTTTTCATATACGGCATGAACATTACACCGTACGAGAAGGGCAATATCTTCAACAAGGATCCCATGCGTGACAGGAGACTTCTGGCACACAAGAAGGAGATAATGAAGCTGCAGGGACAGCTTGCCCAGAAGGGCTATACCATACTGCCACTCGAGGTCTATCTTAAGCATGGGAAGGTAAAGCTTCTCATAGGCCTGGGCAGAGGTAAGAAACTGTACGATAAGAGGGACTCCATAGCGAAGAGGGATCTGAAGAGAGAGACTGAGAGAGAGTTCAAGATCAGAAATATCTGATGGACAGCATACGGTACTTTCTGCGATAATAAAAAGAGTTGTAAATGTTCGGTATCCGCACCGGGTACCTGTGAAAGGAGAGGGCATAATGAACGAGAATATAGTGAAACGCAACGGTCTGCTTGCAAAGACAGTCATCAAGGGTCTGGAATCCCGCAATATGTCAGGATACTACGCTGAGACCGCGGAGGATGCCCTGAAACAGGCACTGGAGCTCATACCCAAGGGCAGCAGCGTGACGATGGGCGGATGCATGAGCGCCCACGAGATAGGGCTTGTAGATACGCTCAAGAAGGGCGAGTACGACTTCATAGACCGTGATGCGGAGGAAGACAAGAGAGCAGCCATGCTCAAGGCATATGATGCTGATGTGTATATTGCAAGCGCCAATGCCATGACAGAGGATGGAGTGCTTGTGAACATAGACGGCAACTCCAACAGGGTATCTGCCATAGCACAGGGTCCGAAGAAGGTGGTCTTCATAGTAGGCATGAACAAGGTATGCTCAGATCTGGACGGTGCGATGAAGAGGGCAAGGAATGTAGCTGCTCCGATCAATGCACAGCGTTTCGGCTTGAACACACCCTGCTCCAAGACGGGAGCATGCATGGACTGCAAATCACCGGATACCATATGCTGCCAGTTCCTTATCACACGTTTCTCAAGGCATGCAGGCAGGATACACGTGATACTGGTCGGAGAGTCGCTCGGATTCTGACGGGCAGCGCATTTTGAACTACAGGTTTATTGCGGCAGATACACTGCCGATATACAATAAAAGACAACTCGGGGTAGTAATGGTCTCGACAGGGATCTTGCAGCCGGAGAAGCTATCCGAAGGAGATCGCGTTAAATCTCACAAACAAAATAAACGCAGACGATAGTTTTGCATACGCTGCAGCCTAAGGCTTAGC
>JAEEGO010000096.1 GCA_016280355.1 Lachnospiraceae bacterium
TCAGCTCGGAAAGAGTCTGAGGGATATGCTTGAGCCGCAGTTCGATCATTTCTCACAGATACTCGAAGACTTTGCCAATGTAGCGACAAAGAATCAGACCGAACAGCTGAAACGGATAGTAACGGCCTTTATCCAGGAAATGAACCGTTCTCTCGGAGATTATTTCGGTCAGCTTTCCACGACGATAAGCGGCACCATAGAGCTGCAGAAGAATAACGAAAAGCAGATGCAGGATCTCTTCGAGAAGAGTGTGGGGACTGCGGAAAACATGAATGTGGTGGCTAACCAGACCCAGGCCGTGGCAGGTGCACTGCAGACCTATGCAGATAAGGTGCTGTCGATGGAGAGGCATATGTCTGAGACCATAGAGCTTCTCAGGCAGCAGAACGAGACCAACAGGGTGATGCTCACCGGAGCGGGACAGTATGTGTCGGATCTTGAGAGGTACAGACAGTCTCTTGATATTTCCGACAGGGCATATGATGAGAGACTGCATGCGCAGGAAGAGAGGCTCAAGGATCTGCAGCGTCTGGCTGAGCTTCTGCCCGTAGAGGTGAATGAGACCTTCAATATCATCAATGAAAATCTGCAGGTGGTGGAGAATCATTTCAAAGACACCATAGAGCATATTAACAAGACCCTCGCACACGTACCCGATGTGGTAGACTATTCGGCACGTGGCATGGAGGAAAGCCATGAGAGGCTTATCAAGGCTATAGGAGAGCTGAACGCATCGCTCGGGAAACTTGAAGCGGTATACGGCAGCAGAAGAGGATAGTGCGGGATAAGATGAAGAGAAACAGGAGACGTCCGGACGAGGAAACCACATACTGGCTTTCTTATTCCGATATGATGGCGGGACTGCTGCTCACCTTCGTGCTCATCATATCCTTTACCATGCTGCACGCCAAGATGCAGTACGATGAGAAGCAGACAGAGCTCATTGGCAAGGAAGAGGAGCTGTCTGTGCGCTCAGAGGAGCTCGAGGCGGAGAGGGCCATAGTGGCCAGCCAGAAGACCATGCTGGATGAGCAGTTCGAAAAGCTGAACGCACAGGAGAAGGCTCTGGCCGAGCAGGGAGAGAAGATAGCCATACAGGAGGAGACATTAAGAGAGCAGCATGAACTCCTCAACAAGCTGGAAGCCCTGATGAGCGAACAGCAGCAGAAACTCGATGATATCATAGGAGTCAGGGCTGAGCTGGTGGAGGATCTGAGTAAGGAATTCAACAATTCGGACCTGAAGGTTTCGGTGGACGAGACCACGGGTGCCATCACCTTCGATGCGAGCATACTGTTTGATTACAACAAATCAGTGCTGAAGCCTTCGGGAAAGGAGTTCCTCGCTGATTTCCTGCCAAGATATGCGGATGTACTCTTAAGTCCCAAATACAAGGACAATATCTCGGAGATACTGATAGAGGGGCATACGGATACGGAGGGCAGCTATATCTCCAATCTGCAGCTGTCGCAAAGAAGAGCTCTTGCTGTGGCTGAATACTGTCTTAGCGACAACAGCAAGATACTTACGGAGGATCAGCTGGAAGAGATGCGTTCGCTCATCTCGGCTGTGGGCAGATCCTACAGCAATCCCGTATATGACAAAAACGGAAAGATAGACATGGCGGCTTCAAGAAGGGTGGAGTTCCTCTTCCGTCTGTCGGATGAAGAGATGGTGCGTGAGATGATAGAGATACTGAGTGAGGACCAGTCTTCATCCCAGTCTTCATCCCAGTCCCGTACACAGTGATCACAGACTGAGGATACAGGCAGCTATATGTGAAAAAAGCGTGAACTGCCTTGAAATGGATGTACGGGCGTCTGTATAATTCATTGGTATGAAGAAGGGTATACACTGGAAAAACAGCATACACGTGCAGCTGGCGGCGATCTTTATCCTGCTCCTCATCACTGTCGTTGCTGCCAGCGTTTTCATTAATTCTGTATTCCTGCAGGGTTACTATATCTCCAACAAACAAAAGCAGATAGAGGATGCCTACGATACGATGAACAGGCTGTCTTTGAACTATGAGATCTCATCGGAAGAATACCGCAGCAGGCTGGACAGACTGGCAAATGACGGTAATCTCTCGGTGGTCATAGCTGACCCCGGTATGAACATACTCTGTACCACCGAGCGCGAATCCGACAAGATGATCACAAGGCTTTTGTGGAGAATCATATCGGGAGATATCAGGAACGAGCCCGGAAGCATCTTCGATATGCCGAAGAGGGAAGACGATACAGGAAGTGATGATGCCGGCAGTGGCGAAAACAAGATCCCCAGGATGAAAGAGAAACTCCTGACAGCGACCGATAACTACAGGATAAGCACCAGCACCGATCCTGCCATGCGCTCGGACTATATAGAGCTGTGGGGATATCTTGACAACGGCAATCTGATCTTCATACGTACACCGCTTGAGAGTATACGTGAGAGCGTTAGCATATCAAACAGGTTCATGCTGTATATAACCATACTTATAGCCGTGATAGGGGCGGTAGTGATGTGGTTCGTCTCAAGGAGGATCACTGAGCCCATACTGGAGCTGACCGATATATCGGACAGGATGGCGCATATGGATTTTGATGCGAAATATACCAGCGGCGGGAAGAATGAGATAGGTCAGCTCGGAGAGCATATGAACGAGATGTCGCTGCGGCTTGAGGAGTCCATCGCAGAGCTTAAGAGCGCGAACGCCGAGCTGCAGAAGGATATAGAGAAAAAGGAGCAGATAGAGAGCATGCGCAGTGAGTTCATATCGAACGTATCGCATGAACTCAAGACTCCGATAGCACTCATATCCGGTTACGCGGAGGGGCTTCGTGACGGTATTGCCTCCGGTGATGAGGACAGGGACGAGTATCTCGGAGTGATCATAGATGAATCCGAGAAAATGGGCAGGCTCGTTTCCAGCCTGATGGAGCTCAATCATATAGAGTACGGGAACGATCCCGTGGAGATGAAGCGCTTTGATCTGACGGGCCTGATATCCGGCATACTTGCTTCTTCGGATATAATGATAAAGCAGTATGGGGCACAGGTGGCCTTTGACGATACCGAGCCGTTGTATGTATGGTCGGATGAGATGAAAACGGAGACAGTCTTTACCAATCTGCTCACCAATGCGGTACACTACTGCAAGGGTGAGAAGAAGGTCGATATCACGCTGACAGACAGTGGAGATGATGTCAGAGTGCAGATATTTAACACCGGTGATCCCATACCCGAGGAGTCCATGGAAAGGATATGGGACAAGTTTTACAAGGTGGACAAGGCACGCACCAGAGAGGTGGGAGGATCGGGCGTAGGCCTCTCTATCGTAAAGGCTGTCATGGAGACTTTGAATAAGCCATACGGTGTGATAAACTATGATAATGGCGTTGGGTTCTGGTTCGAACTGGAACGTGGACGTTAGGAGGTAGGAGTTGATCAACAAGCTGATAAGAATACTCAGTGTCGGGCTCATTGCTTCCATGCTGATGCTTTGCGGATGCGGAGCGGAGAGTGTGGATCTGTCCGAGGAGGATGCAAAGAGGGTGGCGAACTACTCGTCTGATGTGGTGAGCCAGCACAGTGACAAATCCGAATCGAGACTGGTGGACCTGGCCACAGTCAAAAAGAAATATCAGGAGCAGCTGGATCTGGAGATCAGGAAGCAGAACTTCAAGGGTCTGGATCAGGCAGCTGCCGAAGCTGAGGCTTCTTCTAAAGAAGGAGGAGATGGCGAAGACGGTGAAGGAGAAGGAGACGGAGATACGTACGTTGAGCCTGAGATGAGCCTTGCCGAGGCCATAGGTGTGCCGGAGTTTGATATCTACTACAAGAATTATGAGATATCCAATTCATATCCCACGGCGGCTTCGATATCCGCGGATGACGTATATATGGGGATGACGGCGGCACCGGGAGATACGCTGCTCATCCTGCATTTCAACATATCCAATACTGAAGGTCTGGACAGGGAGTGCTATATCCTCGGACTCAGACCGACCTTCAGAGTGAAGATAAACGGAGAGAACCACACCATACAGCAGACAATACTCAACGAAGATCTGTCGAAGTTTGACGGTACCATACCGGCATACAGCTCGGCGGATGCCGTGCTTATCTGCGAGGTATCGGAGGGAGCTCTTTCGAGCATTGACTCCCTTTCTCTCATAGTCAGATCAGCCGAGGGAAGACCTGAGTACAGGCTTGAATAAAACGTTTTAGTAATAAAGGAACTACATAATGCCTATCTGCGTTCAGAAGGATCTGCCGGCACGTGAGATCCTCGAAAATGAGAATATATTCACAATGGAGCCGGAGCGCTCCATACATCAGGACATCAGACCCCTGGAGATATGCATACTTAATCTGATGCCCCTTAAGGAGGATACGGAGCTGCAGCTGCTTCGCTCGCTCTCAAATACCCCTCTGCAGATCAATGTCACCTTTATGACTGTATGCAGTCATATATCAAAGAATACACCCGCAAATCACCTGAATCAGTTTTATACCACCTGGTATGACATAAGAGACAAGAACTTCGACGGGATGATAGTGACCGGCGCACCGGTGGAGCTGATGGAGTATGAAGAGGTGGACTACTGGGATGAGATGGTCCATATCCTCGACTGGTCGCTCACGAACGTGACATCCACTCTTCATGTCTGCTGGGGAGCACAGGCGGCACTTTATCACCATTACGGACTGCCGAAGCATACCTTCCCAGACGGCAAGCTTTTCGGTGTATATCAGCACCGGGTGAAGAACCGCAAGGACCCGCTCGTGCGCGGCTTTGACGATCTCTTTTATATACCGCATTCGAGATATACGGAAGTGACAAGAGAGGATATATATGCCTGCAGCGCACTGAAGGTCCTTGCTGAGGGAGACAACAAAGCAGGCGTATGCCTTTGCACGGCAATGGAGGGGAGACAGGTATTTCTCTTCGGACATCCCGAGTACGACAGAAGGTCGCTGGATAAGGAATACAGGAGGGACAGGGACAAGGGGCTTGATACAAAACTGCCCGTGAACTACTATCCCGATGATGACCCGTCACAGAAGCCAATGTTGCTATGGCGGAGCCATGCGAATATAATATATACAAACTGGTTGGACTACTACGTCTACCAGAGTACACCGTATGACATAGGCGTGTCATTAAGGATAGGTGAAACTCAGGGGAAATCCTGAACGTAAACAAGGAAGTGAGGATGAAGGAATGAGCAAGACAAAGGCAAAGGCCGGAAACGGTAACGCGAAGCTGACGCTTACCAATGTTCTGCTGCTGGTAGGATTCGTCCCGCTCGTTGCAGCAGGCATAATCATCTGCATCGTAAGCGGTATCATTACTACAAGGAATCTTACGCAGGATGTATACGACAAACTGTTTGTGGCATCCGACGGACTGAGAAAGTATTATCAGTACGAGCTGGAGGCCGGCAACGAGATGCCATACGAGCATGACTACGTGGATATGCTCAAGAGCGAAGACATCGAGATGACACTCTTCATGGGAGATACAAGATATATGACCTCAGCTCTCAATGACAAGGGAGAGAGGAATGAAGGCACTCAGATGGATGCAAAGATCTGGGCTGAGGTGCAGAAGGGTAATGACTACTATGCAGATGGTGTTGTGATAGGCGGCAAGCCTTACTACGTTTACTACAGACCCTTGTGGGATGCGGACGGATCGGTAGCAGGCTCGGCATGGGCAGGCACACCTTCAGTAGACGTCAAGGCGGCTATAAGAAGTTCTATCATCGCTACCGTGATAGCTGTGGTGATAGCTATTATTGTGTTCGGAGCGATCATAATCCTCGTGGCAAGAAAGATCATCGCTACTCTTGATGAAGTGGTGGCCGGTGTAACAAAGCTTGCAGACGGCGATCTGACAGAGATGGAGCATCCGAAGTCAAAGATCAAAGAGATATCCGAGATCGGAGACAAGCTCTTCACCCTCAATGAGAACCTGAGAGGCATCGTATCGGGTATCCTCGGCAATACCAAGGACCTCGATCTCAATATGTCGGAAGTCGCAATGGGCGTCAATACCTGTAACAGCGCATCAGACGGCATAGTGAAGGCCGTGGATGACCTCTCAAAGGGCTCCATGGAGATGGCTGAATCAGTGCAGAATACAAACGTTAATATGCAGACCATAGGTGACGGAGTGGATGAGATAAAAGAACTCTCAGACAATGCAACGTCCTATGCAAATGATGCAAAGACAGAGAGCATGAAGGCACAGGAAGCTCTGGATGCTCTTATTCAGGCCAACTCCGATACGGTGGAGGTGTCCAACAACGTGGTACAGGGTATCAATTCCTCATCTGCAGCTATAGAGAAGATCTCATCCGCAGCTTCAGTCATAGAAGAGATAGCAAGCCAGACCAATCTGCTCTCACTCAATGCTTCCATAGAGGCAGCAAGGGCAGGGGAGGCAGGCAGAGGCTTCGCAGTGGTCGCTTCGGAGATCTCATCGCTTGCACAGCAGTCTGATCAGTCCAGTAAGGAGATCAAGCAGGTGGTCAACGAGATCATCGCTACATCCAACAAGAACGTGGAGTATGCGGGACAGATACAGGAAGCAGTAAACAACGAGGGCAACGTGCTCACACAGGTGAACGAGAGCTTCGCAGTGATGAACAGCAGACTGGGAGACACTGTGGACGCTATCCATACCATAGCTGGACGTGCCGAGGATCTGGATGCCGCAAAGGCACAGGTCATCGACGAGGTAACGTCACTGTCTTCGATATCACAGCAGAATGCTGCATCGTGTCAGGAGACAAATGCATCCATGGAGGAAATGGGAGCTACGATCAATACGATCAAGTCAGAGTCGGACAAGACAATGGATGTAACAAACATACTGAAGGATGCTGTGGCAGCTTTCAGGATATAGTACAAGGTAACGGAAAGCCTGCTCCGGGATATGGGAGCAGGCTTTTTTAAGGCTTATTTTTCATAATGGAGGTTCATAATGGGAGGCTTCTTCGCGGCTGCATTAAAGAATGACTGTGTATTCGATCTGTATTTCGGTACGGATTACCATTCACATCTTGGCACAAGACGTGCGGGTATGGCTGTATACAGTGCGGAGGACGGCTTCAACAGGGCCATACACAATATCGAAAATTCACCCTTCAGGACCAAGTTTGAGTCTGACTTTCATGAGATGAAGGGAAGCCTGGGTATAGGGTGTATATCGGACTATGAACCGCAGCCTCTGATAGTCAGGTCACATCACGGCACCTATGCGATCACTACGGTGGGCAAGATCAACAACATGGACGAGCTCTCCGATGAGGTCATAAAGGGTGCGGGCACACACTTCCTTGAAATGAGCGGAGGCTCCATAAATGCCACGGAGCTCGTCGCCGCCCTTATTAACCAGAAAGACAATATAATAGACGGCATAAGGTATGCGCAGGAAGTCATAGACGGATCAATGACGATGATGCTTCTCACACCCAAGGGGATATACTGTGCGCGTGACAGACTGGGACGTACTCCTCTCACCATAGGTAAAAAGGAGGAAGGCTATTGCGCTTCATTTGAGAAGTTTGCCTACCTGAATCTCGGATACAAAGACTTCAAAGAACTGGGCCCCGGCGAGATAGTGATCATGACACCTGAAGAGGTGGTACAGCTTGCAAAGCCCGGTGACAGGATGAAGATATGTACCTTCCTGTGGGTGTACTACGGATATCCCTCATCGGGATACGAAGGAGTCTCCGTGGAGGAGATGAGGTACAGCTGCGGGCAGCATATGGCGCAGCGCGATGTGCTTACAAAGGCAGACCTTGATATAGTGGCCGGAGTGCCTGATTCGGGTACTGCGCATGCGGTGGGATATGCAAATGCATCGGGCATACCTTTCTCAAGACCTTTTATCAAGTATACGCCTACCTGGCCGAGGTCTTTCATGCCGACCATACAGTCAAGACGCGATATGATAGCCAGGATGAAGCTGATACCCGTGCATGAGCTCATAGACGGCAACAGGCTCCTTCTCATAGATGACTCCATAGTACGCGGCACACAGCTGAGAGAGACCACACAGTTCCTCTATGATGCAGGTGCGAAGGAAGTGCATGTAAGACCTGCCTGCCCGCCCATCATGTTCGGATGCAAGTATATCAATTTCTCAAGATCTACTTCCGAGATGGAGCTCATAGCAAGGAGAGTGATCAGTAAGGAAGAGGGCGAGGATGTCGAGAGAGCGGTGCTTGAAGACTATGCAAATCCCGACTCCGACAGATACAGGCTCATGGTAGACCGGATCAAGGAACTGCTGGGCTTTACGACTCTTGCTTACAACAGGCTCGATGATATGCTTGAGGCCTGCGGCATAGACAGGGATAAGCTCTGTACATATTGCTGGGACGGAAACGACGGCGGAGAGCATGACAGCGCTCGTTGATAAGGTAAAGCAGATATATAAAAGAGCATATGA
>JAEEGO010000097.1 GCA_016280355.1 Lachnospiraceae bacterium
CAGCAAACAGATTGGCTATGTCGGCTGCGCTCAGATCATCTTCCGGCATCATAGCTTCCATGGGGATTTCATCAGGCATAGCTGCTTCCATAGGGATTTCTTCCGCTACGGGAATCTCCTCGGCTACGGGGATCTCTTCTGCCGCAGGCATCTCAACCGGTATCTCTTCCGCCACCGGGATCTCCTCGGCCATCGGTATCTCGTCTGCCACAGGTATCTCTTCAGCAACCGGAGCTTCTTCCGCTACAGGTATCTCCTCTTCCGGCAGAAACTCCTCCGCGGGCAGTTCCATGGGTTCAGGCTCGATATCCGCAGGCATCACATTAAGAGCCTCCTCTGCCTTTGGTATGACAGGTGACTCAAGATTGAGATCGGCTTCTTTTTGCTCTACGGATTTGAGTAGTTGATCTAAATAATCTTCATCTGAACTCATCGCGACGCACTATATTCCTTCATCCAATTGATAAACTCATCTATTTCTAGGGGCTTTGAATAATAATAGCCCTGCATACTTGTGATCTTAAAATTGTCCCTCAGGTACTCCTTCATCTCCGAAGTCTCTATACCCTCTACGCAGCAGTTGATATCAAGCTTGGATGCACAGTTGGTGATGGCCTCCAACAGACACTGCTTCGGAAAATCTTCTTCTATATTGTCTATGAATGACTTGTCTATCTTGATCTGATCCACGGGAAGCGAAACAAGAAGCCCTATTGCCGAATACCCGGTACCGAAATCATCCAGAGCTGTCTGCATACCACTGCTCTTGAAATAGATCATGTCATTTCTCAGCGAATCCACATCTATCAGCTTACATCTCTCAGTCAGCTCCAGTTTGAGATTCTTCGCATCAAAATGCTCTTCCTCCACCATCCTGTGCAGGTCCGTCTTGAAGTCGACTCTCTGCAGCTGCGGGTATGCCAGATTCACATTTACGATGAAGTCAGGATGATCTTTTATTATCCTCTTTGCATCATTCATCGCCGTCCTAAGTATGAAGCTTCCCAGTTCATAGAATGCTGCATCCTTCTCAAGCCAGGGTATGAAGCTGTTCGGAGGTACTATCTTGCCTTTCTCATCCCTGTATCTGATAAGGGCCTCCATGCCTATGACACTCTCATCCTCTGCCAGCACTATAGGCTGGTACACGAGGAAGAACCCCTTGCATCCGTCCGTGATACTGTTACGTATCTTGTTCAGAGAAGACAGATGCTTCCTGCTCTGTGCCTGCATCTCATCATTATATACAAGCAGTTCCATCCGGTTCTCATTCTTCGCCTGTGACATTGCATACTGTACGCAATTGTATATCGACGAAGCGTCAAGCGACATATCCGTAACGTGCATTGCACCGCCGCATACATCCAGCTCGGCATGCATCCCGTCTACTACTACCTCTGTCTTAAGGAACTTCTTGAAGTCATTGAAAAGGGTATGAAGCTCGCCCGTCGTATGCTCATCCTCTTTGACTATATAGACGAATTTTGTGCCGTCTCCCCTGAAGAATGTACCATTCAGCTTTTGATCCTGCAGCCAGTCCGCTATCTTCTTCAGCAGCTTATTGCCTTCATCAAAGCCGTACATGCTGTTGAAATCAAAATAGTTCCTGATCCCGGCTTCCGATACCACAAAGGGCTGCTTATCTCCGAGATACTGCTTTATCGTGGCCATCAGGTTGTTCCTGGAATACAGCCCCGTCACCGGATCTATGGTATCCGGTCTTTCATAATTTCTGATAGAACCCACAAAGAATAAAGGGTTGCCGTCATCATCAGATATCAGCTGCGCCTTACAGCCTGTAGTCTGGTATATCCCCTGAGCATTTCTTACCTTCATGATGTAGTCCAGAGTAGTGGTCTCGCCCCTCTCCAGAGCATCTATCATCTCAAGATACTGCTCACGCTCATCCTCAGCTATGTAATTTGCCCAGAGGTGTCCCGAATCCTTCAGATGTATCCCCGGGAGGCCGAAATATTCCACTGCATCTCTAGACCACCTGGAGAGCTTCTCCGGTATGTAATCAACAAAAATAAACCTGTTTTCGATACACTCCGAAAGCGCATCAAAAACAAGGTCGAGTTTCTTCCCGACCAGTGCCTCCACCAGCTTTTCATTATTGCTCAGCAGATCATCCGGATTGATTGTCAGAACCGGTTTCATAGATAGGATTTTATCAAAGCGAACGCAAAAATACAATACACGCGGAATCCGCTGAAACAGCGACTCTGTACCAGTTCCCCTGAAGTCCCCTGTAGTCCGGGCATCTCCTTATAAGAAGGCCGTTTTTCAGCAACCTGTCATACAGCTCTACGTCAGCCTCAAACATAACGTAATTGCAGTCGCTGCGGATATATCTGTATCCCTTTTCGGCAAGCGCATTCTCTATCCTGTTCCTGTGGACCCTCACTGTCTCTTCGGATCTTTTGAGATACTCTTCTCTGCCGCTCCACGTAAATATTGCCTTTCCTGTCTCATCGGCAAACACCGAGATATTCCACTCCGGAAGCAGTGACCGCACTCTGTCGCACAGGCTGTCATCCGTACAGATCATATATCCGAGCCTGACACCCGGTACGGCAAAGGATTTTGTAACGGAACGTATCAAAACAATGCATTCGTTTTCTCTCACTTCATTTATTATGCTGTTTGACTCTCCGCCATCAGCCAGCTCGATAAAGCTCTCATCTATTATCAAACGGCAGTCGTTATCCCTGCATTTTCCGACAAGCCTCAAGAGCAGTTCTCTGTCTATAAGCTTTCCTGTAGGGTTGTTCGGGTTGCCGATAAGAAGTACCTCGGGACGCACTCTGTCGATCTCATCCAAAAGACTGTCCGTCACAGCGAAATCCCTTTTCTGATCCAGATATAAGTACTCAATATCCGCTCCGGCAAAAGCCCTCTCATAACCCACAAAGGACGGCACCGGTATCAGCACCTTCCTGTCCTCATATAGACGACCGAGCACGGAGAGTATCTCCGACGCCCCGTTGCCACATACTATATTATCCGGATCGAAGCAAAAGCACTCCCCTATATTCCTTCGAAGTCCCACAGCACCATACTCGGGATAACAGCCTATCCGCTCCTCGCCTCTTCTCAGAGCATCGCTGATTATATCCGGCATTCCTGCCGGGTTGATGTTCACCGAGAGATCATGCCTTATATCCCTGTCATATATATTTCCGCCATGCTGCAAACCTTTTATTCTGTCATGCATATCAATAATCCTGTTGAAAAAAAAACAATATGGGTATATTATATCATCTGTATCGAATTACATTCTGGGTTTTTTTGGGAGGTTAAACAAATGAAATCAGAGCTTACAATTCAGTTCGCCGGAAAAGACAGCACCGAGTCAAAGCTCATGGCAGCTGCCAAGGCAGACTACAAGGCAAAGGGCAACAAGCCTGCTGATATCAAGAAGCTTGAGCTCTATGTACAGCCCGAGAATTCCATCGTTTATTATGTTGTAAACGACGGCGCATTCAACGGCGAGTTCCAGCTTTGATATAAGATCAGCATTACGTAAGATCAGACAGATCAAAAGAGCCTCAACCAAATGGTTGAGGCTCTTTATTATTTCATTTCTTTTCCTTTAGGACTTTGATACCAGATCGTCTATGATCTTTACAAGATTGCCGATCTCAGGCTTCGACAGCTGTGCGTTGGCTCCGAGCTGCTCACCCTTCCTCCTCATCTCCTCATTGACGAGTGAAGAGAAGATGACTACAGGCACATCCTTTGTCGCGTCGTTGCTCTTTATGAGCTTCGTCAGTCTGTGACCGTCCATAATGGGCATCTCTATATCGGTGATGACACATCTTACCTTGTCTCTGATATTGCCTTCCTTGGAAGCCTTCTCTATGAAATCCCACGCTTCCTGACCGTTGACGCAATCTATGAGATTGACATATCCTGCTTCCTTGAGTGAATCGGATATCAGCTTGTTCAAAAGAGCCGAATCCTCAGCCATCAGGATAGGCACATCGCTCCTCTCCCTCTCGCCGAGCTCCTTGATCTCCTCAATACGAAGTCCCGTCTCGGGAGCTATATCTGATACTATCTTCTCGAAATCAAGTATGATCACAAGCTTGTCATCATACTTTACGATACCTGTGGATACACCCGCGTCGGCATTGTTAACCGTAGCGTTGGGCTTTATAATGTCTCTCCATGAGATCCTGTGGATACCTGCTACAGAGTCCACATGGAATGCTATATCAAGCTTGTTGAAGTTGGTGATGATGAAAAGTCCCTTGTCATCCTGAGATCCCCTCTGCAGGCAGTTCTTCAGGTTGATGGCCGTGATCATCGTGCCTCTCGGCATGAATATTCCCTCTATGCTGGGGTGTGCATTCGGTACGGGAGTAACGGGCTGATAAGGGATTATCTCACTTATCTTCGCCACGTTGATGCCGTAGCAGTTATCATCCAGCATGAACTCAAGTATCTCAAGCTCATTAGTACCATTTTCAAGAAGTATATTGGTGTCCATGGATATCTCCCCTCTAAAAAAGAATCACTGCTTGAATTATAACTTATCTGTCACATTCTTTCAACAAGAGTTGACCTTAAAATTATCTGAAAAAGGTATTGATCCTTCTCTGCATGATATATACCTCCGCGTACAGAGGTGCATTTTCATCCACTCCGTCTCCGGTGTCCTGCACGAGCATGCCCACATAGCAGTTAGCTATCTTCCACTCGTAGAAGTTCAGGTGGTCCGTGGCCTGATAAATATAGGGCGCGATATCGAATATGCCGCCTACGCCTATAGCCTCATTGATCGGCGTACCGTTCCACCTCTTAAGATAAGCCACTATATTATCACCCTCCACACCGAAGATCTCTCCCGATCCCGGAGACTGATAATATGTGATGGATCCATCGTCCAGAAATCTGAGCTGTGCTATATCGTCCGCCTCAGCTTCAAAGTCGGTATAACTGTAATTCTCCTTGAGCTCGCTCCAGGAAGAACCCATGATATTGTTCTCAATGAGTCCCGTCTCGGGAACATTTACCGCTCCTGTCGGCGGCTTTACCTTTGTTGCTGCAAGCAGAGGATCCGTGACCTTCAGGCTGTTCGACACCTGTATGCCGCCCTCTACGTTCGGAGCAGAAACTTCTTCTTTCTTTTCCGTCTCTGCTACAGCAGCACTTGCTGCCTCGGTCGCTTCCGCCGTGGCTTCCTCCGTTACCTCTTCACCCGCCTTGGGCTGTATATGCAATGCCTCCATGATGGCATCTTTTTTCATAAAAATGAGCACACCTATCACAGCTACTATGGCTGCAATTATGGCTATATCTCCCAGTTTGTTCTTCATATGAACCGCTCCTAAAAACAGAAATAAGGACCCGCTGATCCTACGATCATCAGGCCCTTTTCTGACATTATTTTGCGTAATCGGTCACTCTTGATTCTCTTATCATACTTACTTTTACAGTGCCGGGATACTGCATCTCATTCTCAATGCGCTTTGAGATATCCCTGGCCATAAGTACCATATCCGAATCGGAGACCTGCTCCGGAACAACGATAACCCGGACCTCCCTGCCTGCCTGAATAGCAAAGGATTTTTCGACTCCCTTGAAGGAATCTGCAATATCTTCCAATTGTGTGAGCCTGTTGGTATAGTTCTCGAGTGTTTCTCTTCTCGCACCCGGTCTTGCAGCCGATATCGTATCGGCAGCCTGTACCAGACAGGAAATAAGTGATGTAGCTTCTGTGTCTCCGTGGTGAGATTCCACGGCATTCAGTACTGTAGCTGACTCCTTGTACTTTCTGCATATCTCGGAGCCGAGCTGCACATGGCTTCCTTCCATCTCATGATCCACGGCCTTGCCGATATCATGCAGTAGTCCGGCACGCTTTGCCAGCCTCACATCGATACCTCCGATCTCCGAAGCCAGAAGACCGGTCAGCTGTGACACCTCTATCGAGTGTTTCAGCGCGTTCTGTCCGTAGCTGGTCCTGAACTTCATCTTACCGAGAAGCCTGACGAGCTCCGGATGGAGTCCGTGTACACCTACCTCGAGAGTGGCTGCTTCGCCCTCTTCGCGGATCTGGTTCTCCACTTCCTTCTGCGCCTTTTCGACCATCTCCTCTATACGCGCCGGATGTATGCGCCCATCTACTATCAGACGCTCCAGCGCTATGCGCGCGACTTCTCTCCTGATAGGATCGAAGCCTGAAAGTATGACAGCCTCCGGCGTATCGTCTATGATCAGATCTACGCCTGTGAGTGTCTCGATCGTGCGGATATTCCTACCCTCACGTCCGATGATGCGGCCCTTCATCTCATCATTGGGCAGCTGTACCACCGAGATCGTCGTCTCAGCCACCTGATCGGCAGCGCAGCGCTGTATAGCACTTACGACATACTCTTTGGCTTTTTTGTCCGCTTCTTCCTTCGCACGTGACTCGTATTCCTTGATCATCACTGCGGACTCGTGCTTTACATCATCTTCTACAATCCTTAAAAGATATTCCTTCGCCTGTTCAGAGGTCAGTCCCGAGATCTTCTCGAGTTCCTGCACACGTTCTTCATTGAGCTTCGCTATCTTTTCCTTTTCCTTAGCGAGCTCCGTTTCTCTGGCCGCCACACTGGCTTCACGCTTATCGACCGCATCAGCCTTCTTATCGACAGACTCCTCTTTCTGCTGCACTCTTCTTTCAAGCCTTGATACCTCGGCGCGTCTGTCCTTTACCTCTTTCTCGATCTCGTTCTGAGTCTTTATCGACTCTTCCTTGACCTCAAGCAGGGCCTCGCGCTTCTTTTCCTCAGCCTCCTTAAGTGCATCATCTATTATCTGTCTTGCCTTCTCATCAGCTCTTCCGATCTTGTCATTGAAGACCTTCTTCGTATGATTTGAAGCAACAAATGCTGTAATGACGATAGCTGCTGCCAGTACCACTGCACAGATAACGAGTAATAACAACGTTGACATCGTACAGAAGTACCTCCTAATTAAGTTTTGGAATACATCACACAGGAAATCCTGTATGACATACCAAATTATAATAGAATGATTTGAATATTATGTCAAGCATTCGGGAAGCCGCGAAAACCCGTCGTTTTACTGTCGGGATGCTTTCAGATCAGCGTCGATCACGCTTATCAGATGCCTGTATTTTTCTATGAATCCGGCGTGTTTTTCGTCTATGACGGAAATGCGGTTATCCCTGACCGCACTCTCAATTGCCTTTGCTTCTTCGTGCAAAGCCATAGCTCCTATGTTCAGCGATGCACTCTTGACAGAGTGTATGGCTATCCGATATCCTTCCCAGTCTTTATTCGAATACAGCGCATCGAGCTGCCCGCTCTTCTCAGTAGCTACAAAAGCACCGAGCATCTTGCGAAACAGTGAGCTGCTTCCCATACAATACTTAAGTCCCGTCTTTTCGTCTATCAGATCCGCGAGCGATCCGGATATCTCCACGGAAGACTGAGCTTCCGCACTCTTTACAGTCACCGGATCCACAGGCTGTATCCTGTCTGCCGGCAGGTATTTTTTCAGGATCTCTTCCATATCTTCGGGCTCTATAGGCTTTGCGAGATAATCATCAAAGCCCATGTTCCTGTATTCAGACTCCACGCCGCTTAAGACATTCGCGGTCAGGGCTATCATGACGGTATCCCGTCCTCCCGGCATGCTCCTGAGCTTGTCCATCGCCTCGACTCCGTCCATTACCGGCATCATATGATCCATGAAGACTATATCGTATCTGCCCTCGGGAAATCTGATCATGGCCTCCGCTCCGCTCACAGCCTTTACCACCTCTATACCATAAGGTGACAGTATTCCCTCAGTCACTTCAAGATTCATCTCATTATCATCTACTACCAGCACTCTCGTGCCCTTTGCATGGAATGACACCCTGAAAGTCTCGTCTTTTATTGTATTGGAGCTCTCATCTATCTTTCCGACAGGACTCCAGTCCTTCACTCCGCTCATGACGGTAAAGGAAAAAGTGGTACCCTCTCCGTATACGCTCTGCAGAGTAATATGACCGCCCATGGCCTCTATCAGATTGCGGCTTATCGCAAGCCCCAGACCCGATCCTTCTACCTGGCGGTTCTTCTTTGTATCCACCTGAGTGAAGCTGGAGAAGATATTCTTCATATCTTCTTCTCTGATACCTATGCCGGTGTCCTTCACATCCACCTGCAGTTCACAGTACTCCTCACTCTTTTTCTCAAATCCGACCTTCAGCTCTATGTAGCCCTTGTTGGTAAACTTCACCGCATTGCCGAGCAGGTTGATCAGTACCTGCTTAAGCCTTATCTCATCGCCGTAGAGTACGCGTGGCAGATTCTCATCTATATTCATTACAAGCTCTACCGGACGGTCCTGCAGGCGTATCCTTATCATGGTCGCCACATCCGCAAAAAGAGATGCCGTTTCATATACATCTTCGATGATATCCGGTTTGCCTGCTTCTATCTTGGAGAAGTCGAGTATGTCATTGATGATGGTGATCAGTGTCTTGCATGCACTTCTTATCATCGATGCGTTGTGCCTTGCCTTTTCGTCGCTGCTGTCCCTCAAGATGAACTCCGCCATGCCGTTTATCGCATTCATCGGTGTCCTTATCTCATGCGACATATTGGCCAGGAAGTTGGTCTTCGCTCTGTCCGCTGCCTTGGCCTGTTCCAGTGCATCCATGATATCCGTCATATCAACGAACATGATATTGAGTCCGACCACCTTGCCCGAAGATATCATACGCCTGACACTTATTTTCCAATCTGTCTTTACATCATTTATGGTGGAACTCGTAAGATATGACTGTATCGGACGGCCCTTTACTGCCATCCGGCATTTATCCATCAGGATCTGCAGGTCAGCGGTTTCAAGTATTCCGTCGAGAGCCTCCTCGATAGGTACTCCCTTCATCATCTTGTCCCTGTCGAATTTGTCGTTATACTCAAAGAAAACATCCGACACCATGACAGTCTGCAGTGTATCGTCCGAGAGGATCAGGATATATGGAGATGTCCGCAGCATCTGATTGTTATAGAAAGCCTGCCTTGCACTGTCCTTCTGGATATAAGCCAGAGTACGAAGCGACTGGTCGTTGGCCTTACGGAGCATCTCATTATCTTTCCTGAGTCTTTTCAGCTCCCTGCCAAGCTTTTTATTCTCAAGCTTCAGCTGGTTGTCGTCAGACGGTCTTTCCATACTTTGCCATCCTATATTGCCATGATGGTGAAAGTGAAATTATGAAATGTATTATACAGCCTGCCGGTCTTAGATCCCTGCATAGGGCAGTATTCTCCGTATGCATAGTATCCCATGAATGAAACATCATCCGGCAGTCTTCCCATGTACGTATCAGCCTCAGCCGATGCATTGTTTGCAAGAGCCAGGAATCTGGCACAGCACGAATTGCATATGAGTGTACGTCTGCTCTTGTCTTCATCAAGCTCATTTAGTACCCTGTCAAAGACCTGCTTCACGGTCAGTCTCACATCGTCACGATTGAGTATGCCTATGGACAGGACCGAGCCTTCCGGCATCACCCCAAGGAACGAGCCCGCACCCGTCTCCAGATTAAGAACAGAGAGATTGCGTGCCACTTCAATCTTGTCGCCGCTCCCCTTATCAAGAGTCACTATGAAAGGAGAGAGGATATAGTCTCCGAGCACATCGGTCTTGTCTGTTTCCATCCCCTCTTTCCTGAGAGTGTCCACAAAAGTGGCATTCCCCAGACGATTTACCACGTTTCTGTTTGATTCGGTGATCTCATATGAGAAATATGCCTTGTTTTCGACTGAATTGACACATATGAACTTCGGATCGATATTCCCGGCTATCAGCACCATGGCCTGACCGTTATGAGTGCTCTCCCTGCCGCAAAGCACCTTGAACCTTGCAAACGAGAATCCATCGGAAGCCGTGCCGCCGTATACCGGGACCCCTCCGCCGAGCTCATTCATCATACTTACGATCTCATCTCCGGCCACATGTCTTTCTTCCGTCACCATGCCGCCATAGCTGAGTATCAGCTTCACTTCGGATGACAGACTGCTCTCAGCCTGCCTGTAGACTCTCGTGATCTCTTCTTTATAATTGTCCCTGTCAAGCTCGTCCGTCATTCCCACGGCAAACTCACAGTCATCTGCCGAAAGGATCATCACCGAGATACCCATGGGACAGTAGCCTTCGCTTCCGGTAAACATGGCCATTGCAGTACAGCCTGCGATCGGGAAATCCCACTTCTTACTGAGGAGATCGTACAGTTCCTCGTATTCCGTATCTTCCTCGACAAAGATCAAAGCCATGCTGTTCTTCTTAAACTCAAAGCTCTCAGTCTGCGAGATCAGCTCTTCCACGGCTTCATTCAGATCATCTATCTCTTCCGTATACAGTGTGATCGAATCCATACTGCCCTCCTTATTATGTCAACCAATGATACCGTCTATCTCTTCCAGCACTCTGTCATATTCCTGCAGCAGGATCTTATGATTGTCTTTGATCTTTGCGATATTTCCGGTCTTACCCACCTGTTCCAGACGAAGGGCTTTTTCTGACAGTGCTGCAGCACCTATCATCTTGGAATTACTCTTAAGGGAATGGACCAGCACCGTATACGATTTTGCATTCCCGCTGTCTATGGCCTGCTGCATATCATTCTTGCGTT
Organism: Lachnospiraceae bacterium; assembly: GCA_016280355.1. Lineage (GTDB taxonomy): Bacteria > Bacillota > Clostridia > Lachnospirales > Lachnospiraceae > NK4A144. Next base: position 10,646 of record JAEEGO010000097.1, read on the forward strand.
CTGCTGCCTGTTCTTTAAACAGACGCAGAAGCTTGATATAAAACTCTTCCTTGCCGGAAGCATATCTTAGCCCCTCATCCCGGTTGATGGCATTCTCTTGTGCATCCTCTCCTGTCATCTCGGAGGTATCCGGTATTGCGGCAGGTACACCCGTGTCGGCAAAGTCGATCAGACCATCCGTCAGATGCAGCAGCATCCTTCCCGACATGAGTATGCTCTCGGCACACTCTCTCGTCTTTTCCTCACTCGTCTCCTTCAGTATCTGCTCATCCATACCGATAATAGTATTCATCGGAGTCTTTATCTCGCGTGAAATATTGACGATAAACTCCGCCATGTCTTTATTTGCCTTCTCTGCAGCAAGCCGCCCCTCCTCGGCCTCGTCTCTCTCCTTCTGCATCTCAACGGTCATCATGGCTTTTTTC
>JAEEGO010000098.1 GCA_016280355.1 Lachnospiraceae bacterium
GTCTCTTCCTCGCTCCGCAACATCTCGAGCACCTGCGGTCCGCTTGTTACCGGCATCTCATGGTCAAGCAGTATCAGATCCGCTTTGTTCTTTCCAAGCCACTTCAAAGCCTGCAGTCCGGAGTTTGCCATGGCTACTTTATATGTTCCCTTAAGCCACTCTCTGACAAGTCCCATATAGCTCGGATCGTCATCCACGATGAGGATCGTCTTTTTGAACTCACCTGCAGCGGCCTTGTCATAGACCTCCTGCACGGTCCTGATGAATTCGTCATTATCTATGGGACGGATAAAGCTTTTGTATATCACATCACCCGGTATGCGATCCTGCACATATTGAACTTCGTTTCTTTCCCCTATGGGTATGAGACGGCAGCTTCCGTCAGACATCTTGTCGTTTAGGAAATGCAGGACCCTGTCATCCGGCCTCACGCCTTCATCCATATAAACAACGACCATCGTGGTACCCTCCCACTTGGCGTTGACGCTGTCCACGCTCCACGGGATGAACTCACATTTTATCTGTGCATCACGAAGCTTTTTCAGTAGTACTCTGATCAGGAAAGTCTCTTTCTCTCCCAGCATCAGTATGTGATTTTCGGACATGTTACCTCCTTACGCTGTGCTGTCAGCCTATCACTTTCTCCATACCGTCCCAGTCAAGGACCTTAAGCATCTTCCCGAGTTCTTCCATCTTCTGTTGATCTTCTTCAGGAAGTCTGTACTCTTTCAGCTGATCCAGGATCATCTCCACAGAGTCATAGTCCATCTGAGGTATGACTTCCTTCAGAGCCTCATATGCTTCCTTCAGTTCGTCCGCCGGTATCTCGTCTTTTCCGGCTCCGTTATCCTTACTCTCTTTAAGCCTCTCAAGTTTATTCCTATAGTCTCTGTAGTCAGCCAGCAGCTTATCCGTATTGGCATTGATGAAATCCATATCCTTCCTGTTGCCGGCATCCTCAAGGCTCTCTGCAAGCTTTGACAGATCATCTGCTCCTATTATCCTGGCCGAGCTCTTTAATGCATGGACCTTTACCGTATAGAGCTTGATGTCCCCTGCTTTATATGCCTCTTCAATGACTCTTGAATTATCATCTATCGTATCATTGAAAAGATTTACTGAGAAGATGAAAGAAGAAATTCCGCCGGAATACCTGATACCATCTTCTACCCTGATACCCTCGGTCTCACGAAGCCACATCATATCCTCCGGCAGATCTGTCGGCTCTTCCACAGCGTCTTCTGCAACCGGCTTCATCATGATCTCTTCAGGGATATGCTTCATGATGGCTTTCTCCAGCGCCATGCTGTCTATGGGCTTTGCCAGATATCCGTTAAATCCTTTAGAAACATAGAATTCCTCTCCTCCGGCCGCTGCATTTGCCGTAAGGGCATATACCGGCAGGTCGGGATCTGTCTCCCTTATCCTTGCCATCGTTTCTACACCGTCCATGCCGGGCATCATATGGTCCAAAAGCACCACATTGAAGTCGCCGTATTTTATCTTTTCAAGACATTCCTCTCCGCTCTCTGCCGTCGTGACAAAGACCTTCGTGGCTTTGAGCAGTCCCTTGATGACGGTAAGGTTCATAGGATTGTCATCGACTACCAGTACCTCGGCATCCGGTGCTATGAACTGCGGCACATAGGGTCCCTTCACCTCTTCCTCTTCATGCTCGGAGAACTCTCCTATGACCGTTGCATCTATTATCTTCTGATCGATGGTCAGTATGAACTCCGATCCTTCTCCGTATTCGCTCTCGCACCACAGCTTACCGTTCATCAGTCCGGCAAATCGTCTGGAAATATCAAGTCCGAGTCCCGTACCCTGTATACTGCTGTTCTTTTCCTCATCCAGTCTTTCGTACGCCGTGAAGAGCTTCTCCATATCCTCCGGCTTCACTCCGATACCCGTATCCTTCACCGAATACCGAAGACTGCATTTATCATCTGTTGTATCAGTGACCGTGACTCTGAGTGTAAAGCCTCCGACCGATGTGTACTTTACTGCATTTGTCAGCAGGTTGAGGACTATCTGTTTTATCTTGCCTGCATCTCCGTAGAGCCTCTTTGGCAGAGCGCTGTCAACGTCTACTTCAAATGACAGGTCCTTCTCTGCACTCCTTACTCGTATCATTGTCACTATGGAACGCAGCAGCTCCTGTACATCATATTCCTGCTCGACAAGATGCATCTTGCCGGATTCTATCTTTGACATATCAAGCAGATCGTTTATGAGACCAAGCAACGATTCGGTTGCGTTCCTGATGTCCAGCGCATAATTTATCACCGACATGAAGTAATCCTTGGGTACGTCGGTTGCATCCTCTCTGAGGATCATCTCATCCATGCCCATGATGGTGTTTATAGGTGTCCTTATCTCGTGGGACATATTGGCCAGGAATCTCGACTTTGCGGAATTGGCTCTTTCTGCTTCGTCTTTTGCCTTACTAATCTCATCATACTGTCTTCGTATGACGGTACCGGTCATGATACGCCAGACGATAAGACCCGCTGCCACGGCGATCAGTGCCACCAGCAGTATACGGACAGCCAGCAGTTCGAACAGTCTCGGCTTTTTGATGATACTGAATGCATCATCCTGTATCACCTCTCCGGTACTCATATCAAGTATCTGTATATGCAGCATGTAATTACCGTAGCTTAAGCCCGTGTACTCCAGTGAGGACAGCCTGCTCTGTTCGGCGGTGATACCGTCATCTCCGCTTCCTTCGAGAAATACATGTACCGTCGGATTAGTCATGGTATAGTCCAGTATGGCCGGCGTGATCTGTATACGTCCCGATGATGCCGGTATCGTATACACTCCGTTATCATCCGGCAGCACTTCTTCGTCATCACAGTAAATTGACTGGATTCCTACTTTGGTCTTTGCAGCCTTCTCAAAATAATGATTGATGTTGACCTTACTCACTCCGTTCCTTGCTGAGATGTAGAGGTTGCCCTCATCGTCCAGACAGCTGTATGCATTGGCCGTAGGTGTGCCTGTCATACCGTTGGCTACCGTATAGATGCGGTAATCGGTGATATTGTCGTTCAGCATGTCTTCTACTTTGACACAGTAGACGCCATAGGATGACAGTATCCAGATATTATCGTTTTCATCAAAGTATGCATCGAAGTTATTGTTGTACGGGAAGGTCGTGACATTGGTGATCTTGCCGTCCTTCATATACTCTATGGAGTTGGATGTGATTATCCAGTGTACGTCCCGTTCCTCATCCTGTATTATCCTGAGTATCACATCACTGGTCAGTCCCTCATCACGGCCTATCTTCGTGAAGCTTTTTCCTTTGATGGAGTATATTCCGTCTCCGTCGGTCCCGGCATATATCGTGCCGTTCCGGCCTTCCTCCACAGTCAGGAATACCGTGTTGCTTATACCCTCTTCGGTGCCCACGGTACTATCTACTTTGCCGTCTTTTATAATTGCCAGACCGCCGTTCGTTCCCACCACGATGGAGCCGTCCTTTGCCTGCATGGTACAGCGTATCTGTGTGCTTTTTAGGCCGTCCTGCTCCGTATAGTGTGTGATCTTACCGGATCTGCTGTAGCATACCAGTCCCAGACCGTTGGTATAAGTTGATATCCACAGGTTTCCGTCATTATCTGTATCAAGGCATCTGATCCTTGTATCACCCAGGTATTCCGTGAGCTCATTTTCGATTGGTCTCAGTTCACTGTCCAGTATCTGCATGCCGCTGTCTGTTCCGATGTAAAGCAGTCCGTCCATCAGGCAGGTAGCATTTACCGTCGTCTCTTCCAGGCCGGCCTTCTCTGTCAGATCCTGGAAGTTGTTCGTTACAACTTTCATGACGCCCTGTCTGGATGAAGCAAACCAGAGATTTCCCTGATAATCTGCCGTCATCATGTCTATCGAATTATCCATGGGAACATGACGGAGCATATGGAATTTATATTCTTCGTCCAGATACCCGGCGACGTTTTCCGATGTGATCCATATCCTGTCGCACGCTGATGAGATCCAATATACGTTATCAGCGGGTGCCACGATGATCTCCTTCATACGATATGCTTTTTCTCCGAACTTACCGTAATAGAGCCTGTCGGATTCTGTTCCGATATAGACCATACCCCGGTCGTTCTCATCGGCATATATCGCCGTAACAGTACCGAATCCCAATTCATCCGCGCCATAGAATAACATCACATGACCACTGTCCAGAGAGAATATATCTCCATCCCTTGTATTGCCGTATATCGTGCCGTCGGCATCCGAAACAAGCCTGTTTATGATCTTGTCGTTAAGCCTGTCGTCGTTGATCTGATGCAGGGTCATGCTTTCGTCCACATAGGATATCCCACTGGTGGTGCCGATATAGATCCGGCCATCCCTGTCTTCAGCAAATGAACGTATAGAGGATGAAGGCAGACCGTCCTTGTATGTGTACTGCATACTTTCGCCTTTTTGGAGAAGTACAACACCGTTGTCATTGGTACCTATCCATATCCTGCCGAAGCTGTCTTCAAACATCGCTCTGCCGCTGGTGAGTCCGCCGGTAGAGTCCAGTCTGACGAAAGAGTTTCCGTCATATCTGATGATACCGCTGTATCCTCCTATCAGGATCTCACCGCTCGAGGTCCCGAGTATATAATTGGCATCAGAGGTGGGAAGTCCGTTGTTCGCATCATACAATTCTGCGGTATAGCCGGCATCGGGCAGCTGTCCGGTGACTGCATATCCTCCGCCTATCTTTACACCGTCGTCCTCCTCCGGTATGGCAACATCCGCGTCTGTCCCGGCTGCAAAGCCTGTCCTCGGACTGATCAAAAGTCCGCAGAGCGTACAGACCAAAGCTGCATATCTTAAAAGAGTTTTGTTTTTTCTTCTCGTCATGATCCCGGATTTCCTCCGTTACGTTTTGTTATACTTCTTGAGTACCATCTTTACCTCAGGCAGCGACTCAAGAAATACCTCTACTACCTTAGGGTCAAACTGAGTGCCGGATCCATCGGTAATGATCTCAAGTGCCTTCTCCAGTGGGAATGCCGGTTTATATACTCTGGGTGATGTCAGCGCATCAAAGACATCTGCCACAGCCATTATACGTGCAGACAGCGGTATCACCTCTCCGTGAAGACCTTCGGGATACCCCTTTCCGTCCCATCTTTCATGGTGATATCCGGCCATATTTCTGGCTTCCTTCAGATAGCTTCCACCCTTTACTGTGCTTATGGCTTTTTCCATGATCTCCCTGCCGGCTGTAGTATGTGTCTTCATGATCTCAAACTCTTTCTCATCGAGTTTGCCCGGCTTGTTCAGTACTGCGTCCGGTACGTTTATCTTTCCTACGTCATGGAGCGGAGCCGAGCTCTCTACATCAGCCATATACTTTGGCGTGATCTTGCCGGCGTAGTAGCCCTTGCGTTTCAATCCCTCCAGTATAATACGCACATAGGCTGCCGTCTTCTGGACATGGGCTCCCGTGTCGGAATCACGGCTCTCGACCATATCCGCCATCGTCACGATGAGGCCGTTCTGCATCTGAGCCGTAGCCTCGGCGTAGTGCCTGATGCCTCGCATCTGTTCAGCCGTATCGGATGCCATGCGGCATACCGCATTGTACAGTGTCTCTATCTCATCACCGGTATGTATATCAAGTGCTCTTATCTTCCTGACATTATCATCCAGCGTATCCTGATCATCACCGCCTTCTATAAAGCTCTCTACCGCAGCTGCCATACTGCCCGCCGGATAGACGATGAAATATCCTGACACCCACAGTCCGTAAGACATGATCAGTATAAAGAAGCCCGAAAAAATGAGCAGCACTCTGAGCAGATACTGGGATGTGAATCCCGATACATACGACATGGATGCATCCGCTCCCGCATAGCAGACTGTTTCTCCGTGTGCGTTGCGTACCGGATAATAGGCTGTAAGCAGCCAACCGAAGCTGTCATTTGACTCTATGGGTTCTATCTCCTGCCCTGATTTCAGCGCAGGTATATCTTTTTCAAAGGCTGCCTCAAACGGGCTGAACTCCCCGGGCTGAAATGCCTCCGTACCATCCTCTGCATTCAGGTCAAATACGAATCTGCAGCCGTCATCCTCCACTGTCACCACATACAGATAAACCACTCCGGGGGAGTTTTCCCTTATCTTGTACATAGTGTCTTCTATCTTTTCGTATCCCGGCGCACTCCTGCCGTTCCTCAGGTAGTTGTCTATCAGATACGGATTGATAAGCGATGCAGTGAACTCCGCAGATTTCATTGCACTTTCTCTGTATTCATCCTTTGTTGTCTCATAGCTCAGCATCACACTGATCCAGCTCAGCACTATTGCAAGCGCAAATGCAGTCACCGCAAGCATCACCGTCGTTCTCTTTCGAAGAGAATGTGCTCCTTCTCTGGCCCTGTGGTTTACTCTTTCTATCTCTTCTTCGGTCAGAGGCTTCTGTTTCCAGCGGCTGTTCATCACAGCCCTTTGTTTCTCTTTCGGGATCAGACGAAGGGCCAGAAAAGCCAGTCCTGCAGAAACACCCTTGTCTACTATATTTAATCCGGTAATAACAAGAAGGGATGTAAAGAAATACAACGTTCCGGTTGCATCGCCCGATATCAGAGCAGAGATCTCGGCTACATCCTTGAACTGCGGCCCTCCGAGCAGGGCCCACTGGAACAGTGTACCCAGTATGCCGCCTGTCAACGAGATGATCAGAATGTACAGCGGAATAAATACAGGTCTGCTGAATTTGTTTTTCCTGAAAAACAGTGCCGTAAACACAGCTATCAGTACACTTATGAGGGTATAGTACAAAGAGTAAGGGTCGAATATACTGCAAAGGACATTGGTAGCTACCGCAGTCATTATGCCCGTGAACATACCTCCCATGGAGGCTGTAAATATAGTACCTGCTGTATCAAGATAGAATGGCAGATCGAGTACTTTGGTTAAATAAGACAATAAAAGGTTGACAGCTATTCCGATGATCACGGAAAGAGCGCGCCATAAAGAGTATTTGTCGATTCCTTTTAAGCGGGTTTTCATTCTTTGTTCAACCGTTTAAAAGGCCATCCGGATCCCTCCCGGATGACCAGCGGAGACGGAGGGATTCGAACCCTCGTGCCCCGGAGGGCAAACGCATTTCGAGTGCGCCCCGTTATGACCACTTCGATACGTCTCCTGATCTCATA
>JAEEGO010000099.1 GCA_016280355.1 Lachnospiraceae bacterium
CCTAAATATCAGGGTTTTCAACAGTTCCTACCTCTTTGAATGAACCGGATTATGAGCATCTCCATGCATCTGGTACGAGAATAGAGGTGGTAGTGGGTACGAGAAGTAGAACGTCTCTTATTCGATCTACATGGCCATCTTCGAACCCTTCCCTCTATGGCGGCGCACCTCCCGTATCTACCAGGATCACCCTCCGTCTCCAAAGGGGTCCTAACTTCCTTCGTTCCGTCTGCCCATATCCAGGGTGCCAGCGCAGCTCCTTTTCAGGGTCATGCCCTATGGAAACAATTCCTGCCGGCTACTGGCTCATTCTTTGTAGTTTTGCTGACAATCCGGTTCTCATACCAGCACCTTGCGGCGGACGTTTTCCTGATATGCTCACCTTCTTGCCACTCCCCCTCGGGAGCCGGTCTTCCTGTTCGTGACCGGAACCAGATCTCCATTCCATAGATGCCTGGTTCTGGCCGCGAGCAGGTTGGTTACTCTCTGTTGTTGGTTACGCTATCGCTGGTCTTCGAATGTCTCCAAGCATCTTGGCACCGTCATAACTCTTACCGGTACTCATGATCATGAAAAACACCCTTAACAGCTTGCAGGCCACCGCTATGAGCGATTGCATCTTCTTCAGCGGATTCTTGTCTCTCGTTGTGTAATACCCATGTATGCTCTTAAAATCGGGGTTACACGCAATAACCGAGATCGCCGCTTCATACAGCACATATCTGAGCCTCTTACGCCCTCTGTAGCTTATGTGATGCTCGCCCTTATGCTTGCCGGATTCATTCGATACGATGGCATAGCCTGCCAGTTTCTGTATCTGTTTGGGATTGTCAAAACGTCTAATGTCGCCCACTTCAGCAATGAATCCGATCACGGTTTTCAGTCCTACACCCTTGATATCAAGCAGCTTATCGACATATGGGATCTCTGCGATCTTCTCATTGATCAACTCCATCAGCTGTGCCTCTCTCAGGGCGTACATCTCATAGTCGCCAAGGAGTGCTTTGATCTCATATCTTGCCGATTCTGACGCTTCCTTGCATCCGACGCTGCGCTTCGCGGCCTCAACCAGGGTCTGTGCCCTCTTTATTCCCGCGCCTCTCAGTTTTGCATCCCGCCAGATCTTGTTCACGCCATCTACACCAAGCTTTGCGATATCTCTGGGCAAGGGAGCCTGCTTAAGGATCATCAGACCGCTTACCGCATCCGGCTTCCCGTAAACGTCTTTGTAATTCGGGAAGTAGATGGCAAACCACCTCGCGATCCGGTTCTTGATCCGAGTTAGCTCGCTTTGCGCTTGCAGCCGTAGGTTCGACAGGTTTCTGACTTCGGCATATATGCCTTCCGGTATGTACGGATACGAATATCGGCCTTCCTTTACCAGTCCTGCTATAACCTTGGGATCTTTCCTGTCGTTCTTCGAAGGATTGTTATCATCAAGTTCCTTCGATCTCTTCACATGGAACGGATTTACATGAACCGGTCGCATCCCGTTTTCCTGAAGGAAGCACCCCAGGCTGAACCAGTAATGTCCTGTTGGCTCCATGCCGGGAATCACCTGATCCTTACCGTGCTTCTCCTGTAACTCCCTGATCCAGACTCGAAACGCCTCGAATCCTTCAGCATTGTTCTTGAAGATGAACGGTTTCCTGGAATACTCAATCCCTCTCCAGTCAAATGCCCTTGCATAGTGGGTTTCGCTGCCGATATCAATACCGACCACCAAGGTTTTTTCATTTATGGCTGCAATCTTTGCGTTTTGTGTGTTAGAATTCATCTTAGATACCTCCCTGTTCTGAATAGGAATGTTTGTTTGGTAGCAACTTTCTTATTCTACATCGAGGTATCTGTTTTATCACCGCCCTTTCTTCAGGATCCTATACTTGAATCATACAGGAAGCTCCTTTTTCAAATCAAACACTTTCCTGCCAGGTCTCCCCGGTTTCTGTGTCCTGCGGTTCCGAATACTTTCGGACGACCATATGCATGGTGGTCCCTTCTCCTTCCTTACTGGTCGCCCAGATATAGCCGCCGTGATCCTCGATGATCTTTTTGACAATGGAAAGGCCGATGCCCGAACCGCCCACGCGCGAGTTGCGCGACGCGTCCGCCCGGTAGAACCGGTCAAAGATGTTGGCCAGATCCTTCTGCGGGATCCCCTTGCCGTTGTCTTCGATCTCGATCCGGATGGAATCCACTTCATCGAGGATTCGGATCGTGATCCTGCCGGAGCCGTCATCACGTCCCAGATATTTCACGCTGTTGCCGACAATATTGTTGATCACGCGGGACAGCTGCTCCGGATCAGCGATGATCCTCGTATCCGGCGGAGTCAGATTGACATAATCCAGTGTGATCCCCCGCTCCTCCAGATCCATTCCGACCTCATCGATACAGTCGCTGAAATACGCCGCCACGCAGAGCCGCTGGAAATGATAGGGGATCCGGTTGTTGTCGATACTGGAATACAGCGTCAGCTCATTGATCAGCCGGTTCATATCCTCGGCTTTATTGAC
>JAEEGO010000011.1 GCA_016280355.1 Lachnospiraceae bacterium
GTTCACTCTGTCGAAGTCCTCATGGGACATATATACTTCTCCGCGAAGCTCTATATCACCGATTATCCCGGTAAGCTCTCCCTTCACATCGGGTATGACGAGAGCGTTCGCCGTAACGTCTTCTCCCACAAAACCGTTTCCTCTGGTCTCTGCAAGTGCAAGCTTTCCGTCATTATACCTGATGCTCATCGAGAGTCCGTCTATCTTGTGCTCCACGGAGAAGTGCACGTCGGGATGCATCGCCCTTACCTCATGCACCCAGCTGAGTACCTCTTCTTTTGAAAAGACATCCTCTATCGACAGCATGGGGACATCGTGCTCCACGTTCACCCCGGCAGTCCTTTTTGTCGTACCTCCTATGATCCGTGTCGGAGATTCAGACGTTACAAGTTCCGGATGCTCCTTCTCCATAGCCTTGAGCTGCATCATCAGCTCATCGTATTCCCTGTCGGTGATCTCCGGAGCATCATCGTTGTAGTACCTGTCCATATGGTACTTTATCTTTTCTGTCAGCTTGGTATACTGCTGTTCTATATCCGTCATTTGACCATTTCCCTCATGCGTTCCAGTTCTTCATCAGTCAGTCTTCTGTATTCCCCCGGCTTCATATTGCCTAGCATCACGTTCATGAACCTTACTCTGGTAAGCCTTGATACATCATGACCATACATTGCAAACATCTTTCTTATCTGCCGGTTCATGCCCTCGGTAAGGACTACTCTTATCCGTCCGTCCTTCGTCCTTGCTACCCTGCAGGGCTTTGTAGGACGGCCTTCGCCTATATCGAGACCGCCGTGTGCCATCTCACGAAGCTCCTCATCGGATATGGGTGAGTCGAGCTCTGCTATGTATTCCTTTTCATGTCCGTTTCGGGACCTCAGCACCTTATCCATAAGCTCACCGTCATCGGTGAGTATGATAAGTCCCTCCGAGTCCTTATCCAGTCTTCCCATCGGAAAAAGCCGTACGCTGCTTTGGACCAGATCAGTGACAAGCCTGTCATCCTTTGCCTGTCTCACTGTGGATGATATATACCCCACGGGTTTGTTTACTGCATAGAAATGAGATGTTTTACGCTTCTCTACGTTCTTTCCGTCAAGTGCTACACGGTCCGTCGTATCATCTATTTTCGTGCCGACAGCTGCCGTTTCGCCGTTTACACTCACGTGTCCGTCAGCTATGAGTCTGTCGGCCTCACGTCTGGACACGCCTGCGTTGTCGGCCAGATACTTATTCAGTCGAAGCAGTGCCACCGGCCAGACTCCTCTTTATCTTTTCATCAGGCAGGAACGTGATGAGTATCCTCTCAAGCTCCATCTCCTTCACCGGCTTCATCAGATATTCGTTGAATCCGGCTTTCATGGCCTTCTCCCTTACATCTCCGCCGGAGTCGGCCGTCATGCATATGATGGGTATCCTGCGCGCACCTCTTATGGCGAGGTTGTTCCTTATAAGCCTCAGCGCCTCATATCCGTCCATTCCCGGCATCATCTGATCCATAAGCACCAGATCGAAGCTCTGCCCTTTCAGCATCTCTATGGCACCGAATCCGCTCTCCGTTGTCTTCACCAGCATGTCGTATCTTGAAAGCAGTGACTCGGCCACCTTCAGATTGACCTTGTTGTCATCTACAACGAGTACGCTCGCATCAGGAGCAGTGAAACCTTCCAGATACTCTGCCCCCTCGTAGTCCATATCCTCCCATCTCTCAAAGAAGATATCCGAAAGATTGAGCGATGATATCGGTCTTCTTATGATCCTGTAGAAATCAAAATCAGCAGGCGAGCTCAGCCTGTCGGTGATGACAAATACTGAGGCTTTCTCGCACTCTCCCAAAAGCTCGGCCACATCCTGATACCCTGTATCGGATACAAGTATATAATCGTATCGTCCCGTCCCGAGCATCTTAGTGAAATCCTCTGGCATGTAAGTAACATCAACAAGAGTGTTGAACATGCCAAGAGCCTCTTCTATGTAAGCCATACCTTTCTCTGCGTATGCATATACGAGCACCTTTTTGCCCGTTGTATATTTGCTGTCTGCTATCACTACCTTGTCCACGCAGAAGGTCTCGAATTTCACATCTATCAGTGTCCCTATATGTTCAAGACTCTTCAGGTTGAAGCTGCCGTTCATAAGCTGCAGCATCCCCTTGAATACCGAGTACTTCAGTCCGAGTCTCTTTATCCTGCTGTCCTGCCTGGAGTCATAGGTTTCAAAGCTCGAATAGATCGTCTCCATCTCCTTTTCGGGTATGCCCGATCCGGTATCGTAGATCTGTGCGTGATATATCGCCTTGCTCCTGTCCTTCGAGAACTCTCCGTATATCTTGAAGAATACACGTCCGTCGGATACGGAATTTATCGCATCGTGCAGCAGATCCTGCAGTATCATCTCTATCTGGATATGGTCACCGTACAGTATGTTCGGAGAGGATGGATCTATGCTGACAAAGAACTCTATTCCCTTTTCATATGCCCTTATGGACGCCTCATTCACGAGCTCCCTCATCAGTGTGTCCATGTCAAACTGATCGTAGGACATGCTGTATTTACCTGATTCGAGCTTTGAGAAATCCAGTATGCTGTTGATAGTGGAAAGCAGATCCCTGGCGTTCTGCGTGATGATCGACACCTCCTCGGTGAGTCTGCCGTCATTGTCGCTGTTCTGTATTATCTCGCTCATGCCGAGCACGGCGTTCATGGGAGTACGCAGCTCATGCGAGACATTGGTAAGGAACCTGCTCTTGGTATCTGCACTGTTCCTGCTCTCCCTTACAGCCACGCTCACCTTGCGCTGTTTTACCTTCAGCAGATAACCCTCGTACTCCATGACGATGATGATCACCAGCGTACTGAACAGCAAGCATATTACCATGCTGAAGACAGCTTTCGCTCCATGCGGGGTATTGTGCATTATCTCAGTATGATAGGCCGAATAGATCATTATAAGCAGATACCATACAAAGAAGAGGATCTCCGAGGCTATGCGTACGAAGCCCGTCAGCAGGAAAAGTCCGTCGACTATACCGCACACAAAAACGACCTCCACACCCCCGTACATGCCTCCTCCGTACAGATAGATGAGCGGCAGTATGATGATGTTCATCAGATAACAGAACACTATGGAGGATATGGTGATATCTCTGGAATATACAAAGATACCGAAGATGACGAGCAGCATGACGATGCTCAATAGCACGACATAATAGATCGTACTGTCATAACCCAAAAACATGAAACAGGGTATGGTCAGCATAAGAAACAGGATCGTATAAAGCCCTGCAAGACGCAGCATCCTGAGTCTGGGCTCGATCTCTTCGTTCGTATAGAATTTGATGAGTCTGGTGATCATTCAGACACCTTCCTTATCAGCTTTTTCCTGTCAACGTATTTGTCTATCATGTATTCCAGTTCCTGGACATCTATGGGCTTGGAAAGATAGTCATCAAATCCGGCGTTTAGCAGCATCTGCTTGGCTCCGTCATGTGCATCGGCAGTCAGCACTATGCACGGCACCTCTGCCACCCATTCCTTCGGCAAACGCCTTATGGCCCGAAGCGTATCCACACCGTCCATACCGGTCATCATATAGTCTATGAATATGATATCAAACTGCATGTTGGATACCAGTCCCAGAGCACTGCTTCCGCTGTCGGCAGTCACCACGTCAAATCCGAGATTGCGCAGGAGCTTGTCAGCCACTATCAGGTTGGTCATGTTATCATCCACAACTATTGCTCTTGCCTCGTTCACCATGGGCATGTTCAGATTGTTTGTGATCTCCTCGTTAAGCTCATCATCCACAGATGCCTCGTCGTGATCGCTCTCATCAAAGTATTCCGCTACATTGATACTGGACATCGGCTTGGTTATCTTGTCACAGTCAGCCTCTCTGTCCGTATCGCCGACATCCCTCATCACGACACTGACCATCTCTCTGTAGTGCTGGAGTATATCCGATACTTTCTCACTGTTTTCGGTAGAGACAAATATATGAGTATAATCAGATCCGCCCTCCTCGATCAGCTCATTCAGCTGATCCCTGTCATTCACAACGGTACTTCTGATCTTCAGATCTTTGAGAGCGAACTCAAGCTCTCTCACGCTCTCGCTGTCATCATCATAAATGATGATGCCTATATCGCCATGATCTTCTACATACGCTATGGGTGTGCGCTCCACTATCCTCTGCGGCACCTCAAACGTGAATACCGATCCCTTGTTATACTCACTGCGTACGCTTATCGTTCCGTCGAACTCCTTTATTATGGCCTTCACTATGGACAGACCGAGGCCTGTACCCTCTTTTCTAAGGCTCTCATTCATGTTGTCCTCCACACGAACAAAGTCTTCGAAAAGAGTCGGCAGCATCTCCTGCTTTATACCGATACCCGTGTCCTCTACATCCACATGAAGTGTCACTCTTTCATGTCCGATCTCAGACATCCTGATACGCAGTATGATATGGCCCTTCTTGGTGTATTTGACTGCATTGTTCAGTATATTGATAAATACCTGGCGCAGGCGGATCATATCGCCGTACAGCATCCGCGGTATGTTTGGATCGATGTATGTATAGAGCTTTACCTCTGTATTCATCAGGCGGACGGAGATCATGTTTATGATGTCATCCAAAAGCGGCTTGAGCTCATACTGGCTCTCCGCGAGCATTATCCTCTTGTTCTCGACCTTGGAGAATATGAGCAGGTCGTCTATAGTGGAAAGCAGTGCCCTGCAGGCATTCATGATATGCTGCACATTCTGTCTCGTGTCCGCACTGATGCTCCTGGCTGTGATCAGTTCTCCGGCACTCATTATCGCATTCATCGGAGTCCTTATCTCATGTGACATGTTCATGAGAAATACATCCTTGGATCTTTCCATCCTGTCTGCTTCGAGCTTGGTCTGCTCTGCCAGATCGCTCTCATGCCTGTAGTACCTGAGTGTCTCTGCCGTAGCCACGGTAGCAAACAGTGAGCACACTACAACAGGAAGGATCACGTCTACGAAGGGATACACTGTCCCCAGGGTTCCCATGCCCTTCCCTCCGGCACTGAAATACACATAGATGATGGATGCCATACAGCATACAAAAGATATCACATACGAGAGGATACGTCGTGCTCCCGATTGTATGAAAGTCGTGATAAGTAAGGGGAAAAAGAAATACATAAGCGAAAAAGACAGCAGTCTGTCATCGATTATATATATACCCGGCAGTACCACTACCTCAAGAAGAAGGGTCAGTGCAAAGGTAGCATCCCTGTAATTGCCGGTCTGCAGCACGTACCCTGCCGCAAAGGCTGTCAGGCCTACGGCCGCACACAGGATATAATAAAACAGCCTGTCAAAATGCAATGACAGACCGCTGTAAAACAGGGCGACATACAATACGCCCAGAAAAACCACTGAAACGTTGAAATTTACAACATCAAGCGGAACATCGACTCCGAACCAGCGTTGAAAAGCCTTCTTCAATCCGGCACCGCCTTAGATCAGCTCATAAAGCCCCGCTTCTTTGAGAGCGAAGGCCACTTCTATCCTTCTGTAAAGGATGTTCTCAACGAAAGGCTTCTTCATGAAGTCACAGGCTCCTGCTTTGTAATATCTGCTTATCTCCATCACCGAAGCATCCGTAGCCGTCATTATCACCGGGATGTTCTTTGTATTCTCATTCTCCTTAAGCTCCCGTAAAAGCTCTGTGGAGTCTGTCTGATCCAGATACATATCCATCAGTATCACATCCGGTTTTTCGTTTTCTGCAGCCTTTAGCATCTCTTCCGCAGATGCGACTGCAGTCACTTTATATCTGTCTCCTATTATCTCTTCAGCCTGCTCCAATATGGTCGGCATATCATCAGCTATCAATACGTGTTTCATCTCCACGCCCCCTCCTGAATTCTTGCAAAAAAAACCATTCTTATGGTACGATATTTCGTGCTATATTTCAAGTAAGGAGCGTACCTGTATGGGCAGTATCAGAGATAAATATTCATCGGGAAAAACGTTGTTTTCATGCGAAGTATTCCCGCCCAAAAAAGACCAGATAATAGAGCCTACTCTTCAGAAGCTGAAGGAGTTCAAAGACATATCCCCCGACTTCCTCTCCGTGACCTACGGTGCAGGCGGAAGCAATGCCGGACATGCCGTTGAGGTTGCCTCCTTCATCCGCAACGAGATAAACGTGGACGTGCTCTCTCATATCACAAGCGTCGGTTTTTCCAGAGACAAACTTGCCGAAGGACTTAAGGTATTCGAAGAAAACGGCATCGAAAACGTACTCGCGTTAAGAGGCGACAGACCCAAATACATGAGTGATGAAGAGTACAACTCCCGTGACTTTGAGCATGCCTCAGATATGGCATCCTATATCAGCGAAAACCATCCGGGGTTTACGATCGCCGGTGCCTGCTATCCCGACAAGCATTTCGAAGCCGCAAGCTATGAGGAAGATATACTGAACCTTAAGAAAAAGACCGAAGCAGGCTGTTCTTTCCTCATATCTCAGCTCTTCTTCGATAA
>JAEEGO010000100.1 GCA_016280355.1 Lachnospiraceae bacterium
ACTCTGGCATCACTGGTGCTGACATCCAGCTCGACACTTACCATAGATCTGATCAAGGGGAACATTGTAAAGGATATGGATGAGAAGAAGCAGGTATTTACCATGAGAGTACTTCTAATTGTCTTTATTGCAATATCAGTGGTAATGGCACTTGATCCGCCTACATTCATAGCTCAGCTCATGGGTATATCATGGGGCGCTCTGGCAGGTGCATTTCTGGCACCGTTCCTATACGGACTGTACTGGAAGGGTGTGACAAGAGCAGCTGTATGGGCAAGCTTTGCATCTGGTGTGCTGATCACGGTGGTCAATATGTTCCCTGCCACAAAGTTCATACAGAGCCCTATCAATGCAGGTGCGTGTGCGATGATAGCAGGCCTCGTAGTGGTGCCTGTAGTCAGCTTCATCACTCCGAAGATGGAAGAGGGAGAGATAAACTTCGTGTTTGACTGCTTCAAGGAGAAGCATATGGTTGAGCAGAGATATGCTCTGCCGGATGAAGCGACTGAAGAAAAATAAATGGCTTTACGTACTATTATGGTTGATTGACAGCAGGTATGCTGTTTAATACAATTATAGTTAGTGTTTCTTTTGTGTCTTTTATGAACGGGGGAGTATAAAATGCTAAAAAAACAAAGTATCCTTATCAAGCTTGGCATCATGACATTGCCACTTGTCATCCTGGCTATAGTGCTCGGGATCTATGCAGGTATGTCACAGATATCCACACTGAACGAGGCAAAGGAAGTCTACTTCGATGAGCTGAACGGAATGATAGACAAGGTCCTTGCGACAGACCGTGACTTCTATCAGTCACAGCTCGGCTCGGATCGTGCCTATCTTATGGAGCTCAGAGGGTACAGCGTAGATGCTAACGCTGAGCTTGATGACTATGACAGCAACAAGCAGCAGGTATACGACGGACTGGATGCACTCGGAGAGATGCTTGCTGCAGATCCGTATCTGAATAACGAATATCGTGCAAAGGATCAGACAGATTCATGTGCGAACATGCTGGCAGATGCAAAGGAACTGGTAAAGGCATGGGAGGCTTCATACAATCCCCATGAGCACACCGGATCATACGAGGATCAGTACCCGGCCTTCCTCGAGGCACGTGAGATCATTGGTACATTCCAGGATATAGTGGAAGAGTATGCGTCATATAAGAGTGCCCAGATGCAGGCTGAGATCAGAAACAAGATCATCGTTACCGTAGTGGTGATCGCGATCATCATAGTACTCATCATGTTAATAGCTATACTTGTGATGAAGTATATCCTCGGCAGCACCAAGGTGATATCTGATTCACTGGCGCATCTTGCTGAGGGCGAATTCGTGGAGATAGATCAGTATCTCGACTATGATGATGAGATCGGAAGGATGATCAAGGATACCAACAGTGTCATAGATACGCTGAAGGGTATCATATCCGATGTGAAGAATACTACTGCTACACTCGGCAGCTCATCCAACGAGCTCGCTGACACGGCAGGTCAGATCTCACACACTGCTGATGACGTTTCAAATGCTATTCAGGATATCGCAAAGGGAGCTACGGAGCAGGCGGACAATATCCAGCATGCTACGGAGAGCGTGGGCGATATCGACGTGGCCGTATCCGGAGTATCGGAGAATACAGACATGCTTGCATGCACGGCAGACGAGATGAACAGCAGCAGCCAGGAGTCAGCATCAGAGCTTGATAAGCTGATGAAGAGCTCCGAGGAGATGAACAGGAACGTAGAAGAAATAACGGAAGCTATCAATGCTACGAGCGCTGCAGTCAATACGGTCAACGAGAAGGTCGATATGATCACGAACATTGCATCTCAGACGAACCTGCTCGCACTCAATGCTTCAATAGAGGCAGCAAGAGCGGGAGATGCAGGACGAGGCTTCGCAGTCGTGGCTACAGAGATTGGATCACTGGCTACAGACTCCAACAATACGGCTGATGAGATACGTAAAGAGATGACGAGCCTCCTCGAGCAGTCTGAGCAGGCAACCGCAAAGGCTGAGCAGGTCAAGAAGGTGGCATTGGAGCAGCAGGAAGTGCTCAAGGCAACCGTGGACAGCATACACAGTCTCATATCCAATATAGAGACTACGGTCAGCGGAGTAGGATCCATCTCAAGCAATGCCGGCACATGTAAGACGGCAAAGGATGTTGTGGTAGATGCTATGGGATCACTCTCAGCCATCTCCGAGGAGAATGCGGCTGCGACCCAGCAGACATCAGCTTCCATGCAGGAGCTCAATGCTACAGTCAATGTGCTCGCAGGCTCAGCAGATCAGCTGAACGAGCTCGCAAAGAAGCTGACAGAGGATATGTCCTTCTTCAAGTAAGAGCAGCTATCCGTAATATTGGATCATTTCAGGGCGCGTCCATGCAGGACGCGTCCTTTTTTCTACCTGTCACCTTCAATTTCCTACCTCTTGGCCAAAACCCCTTTTGTTATCGGATCAAAGATGTATAATACAGCCATGAGCAATACCAGAGTGAAAATCGAGATCGATCCCGATATAAAAGACTGTGAGGTCATCATCAGATGCTCCGAGGTCGGGGAAGAAGTTCTGAGGATCCAGAAGCAGATAATGGAAAGCTCTGCGGGAGCGACCCAGATAGGCTTGTTCAAAGAGGATTCGGAGTACTTCATCCCACTCGACGATATTTTATTCTTCGAGACAGAAGGCGGTCATATAAGGGCCCATACCGCAGATGATGAATTCGAAGTGAAATACCGGCTCTATGAACTGGAGGAGAGGCTTCCGTCGTTTTATATGAGGATCTCAAAATCAGCCATATTGAACACGAGGAAGGTATACTCCATCACGAGGAACCTTGCAGGCGCGAGCAAGATCGAGTTTCAGGGAACCTATAAGACAGTATATTGCTCAAGGAATTATTACAGGACATTAAAAGAAGTGATCACACCATAAAAGGAGATACGAAATCATGAACAACAGAAACAGAAA
>JAEEGO010000101.1 GCA_016280355.1 Lachnospiraceae bacterium
AAGGTCAATACATCCTTGATCGAGGAATTCAAATACCCGAAGCTTGGCCCGGGACAGCTGTGGGAAGTAACAGCCGGTGAGGTGGAAAAGCTCGGCGGCACGATAATAAAGAACGCAAAGGTGATAAAGCTGCACAAGAATGACGATAACATCCTGGACAGCATCACTTATCTTGATATGAAGGACAATACCGAGCATGAGGTGAAGGGTGACTGTGTCATCTCATCGATGCCTGTCAGGGATCTCGTGGGAGGTATGAATGATGTGCCGGCTGAGGAAGCACGGATCGCAGCAGGGCTTCCATACAGGGATTACATGACTCTCGGGGTGCTCGTTCCCAGACTTAAGCTCAAGAATCTGACCGATATCAAGACTATAAACAACATCATACCGGACTGCTGGGTGTATGTACAGGACCGCAAGGTGAAGCTGGGACGCTTCCAGATATACAACAACTGGTCGCCCTATATGATAAAGGATATAGAGCATACTGTATGGATAGGCCTCGAATATTTCGTGAACGAGGGTGACGAATACTGGAAGATGAGCGAGGATGAATTTGCTGCCTTCTGTATCGAGGAGATGGTGAAGATAGGGCTCATAGACAGCGGGGATGAGGTGATGGATTATCACATGGAGAAGATAAAGAAAGCTTATCCGGCATACTTTGACACCTACAGCGAGATGGACAGGCTCAGAGACTATCTGAAGAAGATAAGCAACCTCTACTGTGTGGGACGTAACGGACAGCACAGATACAACAATATAGACCATTCCATGATGACATCCTTCGAGACGGTAAAGAACCTGATCACCGGAAGAGAGGACAAAGATAACATCTGGTCCGTGAACACCGAGGAGGAGTATCACGAAAGCGGAAATCAGGAAGCTGAAGTAGACTGAAAATCAGGTATAAACTTTTTCTTAATCTGTCCGATATATAGATATAGAAACGGATTTCTACATTCTATTCAAGGAGGATAAGACGATGGTAGGATTTAATTCAAACATTTCTGATGTGCAGCCTTATCAGAATGCAGGTACACAGTATACAAGACCTGACAAGGCAGCACAGACATCAAAGGATGCAATGCAGTCGGCATTCGCAGACCAGAAGAACCCCGGAGCAGTATATGACCAGTCCGATGCACTCGCTACTATAGTGGGTCAGAAGACGTCGTCCGTACTCGGCAGGACAGTGGGACAGCCGCAGCTGTCGGAGAAGGCACAGAAGTACTACGATCAGCTCAAGGCAAAGTTCGGTGATATGGACTTCATCCTGGTATCCAGTGATGAAAAGGCCAATGCGATGGCAAACTCCGCAAGCTATGCAAACCCCAATAAGCCCGTAGTCCTCATAGGCGAGGATGAAGTCGAGAAGATGGCTAACGATGAGAAGTTCCGCGAGAAGTATGAGGGTATCATCGCGATGGCTAAGGAGAACCTTGCAACAATGAAGGATTCCTTCGGCGACAATGACAACGTCAAGGGCTTCGGCATGCAGGTAGGCGAGGACGGAGAAGTCTCATATTTCGCAGTTCTTAAAAAGGCAAACGCAGAGCAGGCTCAGCGCATACAGGAGCACAGGGAAGAGAAGAGAGCAGCAGAGAAGGCTGAAGACAGGAAGGCTCAGAAGGAGGCTCTGGAAGAGCGCATAGACAAGGCAAGGAGCGCAAGAAGTGAGAGAGCTCTGGAAGCATATGACGATCAGGAAGATTTCGGATATGAGATCATAAGGGCAGGCTCCATAGACGAGCTGTCACAGAAGATCTCCGCATTCTTCAATCCGCAGGGCACTGAGGAATCTGCTTACCTCGGAAAGAGCGTGGATTTCATGGCCTGAGCGCCGGATGAACATATCGGAAAAACCAATGGAGACGGGCTGATACGGCCCGTCTCTTTAGTTGTGCCCGTGTTGTGTGTCAGGCCAATAAATGGTAAAATCTATGGGTTATGAAAGATGCCGTAAAGAGCCATAAAAAACACGAAGATAACACGCATGCAGTGTGCAAAAAGATGCAGGGTCTGATACCCCGGTATCTGTCAGGCAGCCTCACTTTGCATGAAGCAAGAGAGTTTACGGAGCATCTGAAAAACTGCAGTGTATGCAGGGACGAGATAGAGATCAGCTATCTGCTCGAGGAGGGTATAACCAGGGCCGAGAACGGTGAAACGATAGACCTGCATACCGACCTTGAAGATATGCTGAATGAGACAGAGGATACCATACAATATCTCACGCAGTACAATACGGCAGTACATCTTTTTGAGGGTACCGCTGTTTTTGTGTTGTGCGCGTGTGCATTTCTGCTTTTTATGATATAGGTGACGGATGAGTGAGAAGATACTGCTGATAGACGGACACAGCATGCTGAACAGGGGCTACTACGGACTTCCGCTTCTTACCAACAGCAAGGGAAGACATACAAATGCCGTACTGGGCTTCCTTAATATCATGTTCAAGGTGATATCGGAGGAGGAGCCGGATTATATCGTCGTGGCATTTGATGAACATGCACCGACCTTCAGGCATGAGATGTATGAAGCATATAAAGGCACGAGGCATGCGATGCCTGATGAACTCAAAGAGCAGGTGCCCGTTATCAAAGATGTCTTAAGAGCAATGGATACGATGATCATATCCAAGCCCGGACTTGAGGCGGATGACATCATAGGCACGATCAGCCGCAAGGCCATGAAAGAGGACAGAGAGGCTGTGATACTCTCCGGGGACAGGGACCTTCTGCAGCTTGCCACAAAGGACAGCGTGAAGGTACGTCTGCCGCATACGGCAAAGGGAGTGACGACCGTCGATATACTCTATGCTGCTGATGTGGAAGAAAAATACGGGGTCACACCCGAAGGGATAATAGAGCTGAAGGCTCTGATGGGTGACTCCTCGGATAATATCCCGGGTGTGCCGAAGATAGGTGAGAAGACAGGTGTGAGCCTGGTGCAGCAGTACGGCACCATAGAAAACCTGAAAGAGCATATCGGAGAGATAACGAAGAAGTCGATCAAAGAGACGCTTGAGCAGAACTTTGATATGGCTGTGCTGTCAAAGAAGCTCGCCACTATAGACGTGAACGCGGATATAGAGTTTTCCTGGGATGAAGCAAAGAAGGGCGAGCTCTTCAATCCTGCTGCCTACGAGATGTTCAGGGAGCTTGAGCTGAAGAGCCTGTACAGGTACTTTGATGAAGGGACGGCTGCATCGGTAGAAGCTGCCGCAAAGCATGAGTTTAGCGAGATAAGGGATCTGGGTGAGATAGAAGATATCTTTTCTTCACTTAAGAAAGCCGGACGCGCCGGTATAGCCTTTGACAGCAGCGCGGTATATGTGGTGACGGACACTGACAATGCCGTATGTATACCGGCGGAGGGATTTGCTTCACCGATGTTCCTCAAAGCACATGTAAGCGACGTGCTCGAGCACGGAGAAGGCATATACTATACCTGTGATATCAAAAAACAGCTGAAGGATATGGAGATACCGTACAGCCCGAAGCTTCGCGACCTGCTGCTTGCGGACTATCTGATCAATCCCCTGATAGACGACTACGGTGTGCCCGAAGAGACGGGAGAGAAGGCATACAGGGCATACAGTATGGGAGAGAAG
>JAEEGO010000102.1 GCA_016280355.1 Lachnospiraceae bacterium
AAAGGTGCGTCCACGATATGGAAGGTGCCTGACCTTCCGTTTTTCAAAGCGCCGTTGCAGGCTATATTGTGACAGACATTGATACACCTCATGCAGTGTATGCACTTGCTCGGATCGTAGCTGATGTAGGGGTTTGCATTCAGCAATGGCATCTTGTTTTCAATCTTGGACCTTGTGCCGACATGTTCGGCGTGATCCACTTCATATCTGTTGCACATCCTCTGCAGCTCACATACACCGTTTGCCGGGCAGCTCATGCAGTCCTGATTGTGATTGCTCAGGATGAGCTTCAGCATTTCCTTCCTGTATTCGGTGAGCTCGTCTGACTCGGTGACTATCACCATACCGTCCTGCGCCTTGGTGCGGCAGGCGGGAAGCATGTTCTGGAAGCCTTCAACACTTACTACGCAAAGCCTGCATGATCCTATATCGCTTACACCTTCCATATAGCAGAGTGTAGGAATGTCCACTCCGTTTTTACGAGCGATATCGAGGATCGTCATCCCCTCTTCAGTCTGATATTTATTACCGTTTATGGTGATCTCTATCATTCTCCTCTGCCTCCTTCCATCACGCCGCAGCCGTAATGATCGCAGCGCAGACATCTGCCCGCTTCTCTCATGGCTTCTTCATATGTCAGAGGAAGCTCGATGCCGTCAAAGTTGGTCTTTCTTTCAAAGGGATCCTTTTCCATGATCTGTGCACGTCCCGTGGGTTTACACGGGTTGGGATATGCCGGCGGTATGACCGTGTCATCATCTATCTTGTGATGGTATCCGAGATACTCATCTATGTTGTAAGCTGCCACCTGTCCGGCAGCTATCGCATTTATGGCCGTAGAAGGTCCTGTCACACAGTCGCCTCCCGAGAATACACCATCCATATCCGCTACCATACAGGTCTCATCGGCAATGATGCGTCCTCTCTCCACAGGTACGCCTTCCTTCTCGAGATCTGCCACGTCGCTCCGCTGTCCCACACCCAGGATCAGGAGGTCACACGGGAAGCGGTAAGGATATTCGCTTGAATGCTCTGTGGTCATCATGCCGTATTGATCGTATTCTGCCAGGATCTCAGGCTGCAGCCAGACGGAGCGTACTTCATTGGTCTCCTTGTCAGCTTCGATATTGAGGAAGCTTAGCAGAGTCCTGAAGCGTACACCCTCCTGCATGGCTCCGACCACTTCATCCTCAAGAGCCGTGATATCATCTCTTTTACGGGTGAAAACATGTATGGTCTCAGCTCCGAGCCTCACAGCGGTACGTGCCGCATCCATGGCGACATTTCCTCCGCCTATCAGCACGACCTTCTTGCCGGTAAGGTCCGGTGCGTTGCCGTGAGCCACCTCCTGAAGGAAATCAGCTGCAGGCACCACGTTCTTTGCATCTGCATTCTCCATCGGCATGCGGTTGCCAAGCTGTGCGCCAATGCCTATATACACGGCATCGGACTTCTCACGAAGCTCCTTGAATGTGATATCACGCCCAACCTTCGTATTGTAATGGATATTGATATCACCGGCACTGAGTATGGCTTTGATATCCTGATCGAGTCTGTCTTTCGGCAGGCGGTACTGGGGTATGCCGTATCTTAGCATGCCTCCGGGCTTCTCATGTGCTTCATAGACATCCACCTCATGCCCCATCAGTGACAGATAATAGGCGGCCGTAAGTCCCGAAGGACCTGCTCCGACTATCGAGATCTTCTTCCCTGTTTTCACATTTGCCTTTGGCACAGGCACAGTATCGGCAGCTGCCTGGTCCACAGCGTATTTCTTCAATCCTCTTATATTGAGCGGAGCATCCACCAGTGTTCGTCGGCACTTATTCTCGCAGGGGTGCTCACAGACCATGGCGCAGGCTGTGGGGAAAGGATTCCTCTTTCTTATCACCTTTACGGCCTCTGCATACCTGCCCTCTTTTATCATCGCTATATATCCGGGTACATCCACGTGGGCCGGACACAGAGTCACGCAGGGAATGGTCTGGATCTCATTCTCAAAGCAGCGCCCGTTTTTGATATGGCTTTCATATTCGTCTGCAAATTCGGTAAGGGAATCAAGTATCAGATTGGCGCCGACCACGCCCACCGCACAATCGGCAGTCTGTGCGATCATACGGCATTTCTTCTCCATACGCTCAAGCGTATCGGGTGTGGCATCGCCGTTCAGTATGCTCTTTAACATATAATCGACTTCGGCCAGACCGTCACGACAGGGCACACACTTGCCGCAGGACTGGTTCATGGATATCTGCAGCAGAGACCTGTAGAGAGACAGCGGACACATTCCGGGAGGATATGAAGTCATCCTTGACCGGAACTTACGAAGAACGACATCTATCCTGTCGTTCATGTTCCCACGTTTTTTCAGTTTTCTCATGTTTTCCCCCAAGCAATCAAAAAAGATTGGATCCGTCCTGACAGACCCAATCTTGATTTTATCAGAATATAGCGATTTTTTCTACGTTATTTATGAGCTTCTATACGACCTTTCCCGTTGGTTTTGGCTGAATAGAGAGCTTCATCTGCCATACCCACTATGCCTGGTATGTCGAGTATATTCTTTGCACTGTGCATGTCCACATATCCGATGCTCACAGACAGCGGAAAGCCTGCCGCGGTGGAGTCATCCCATATCTTCTGCAAGATCTCGGCAAGGCGCTCTTTAGCACCCGAGTGATTCACCGGTATGATGCCCACGAACTCATCTCCGCCCCAGCGGCACACCTGGTTGTCATATCTTACGGAGTGTCTCAGTATATCCGCGACCATCCTCAGTGCAGCGTCTCCGGTATTGTGCCCCTCTTTATCGTTTATCAGTTTGAAATCATCAAGATCCAGGATGAAGAGCACTGTTTCATCATAGTCTCTGTTCCTGTGGTTCTGCTTCCACCATGTGATGAAGCTCTCCCTGTCGCAAAGGTCCGTGAGTTTATCACGTGAAGCCTGCTGGAGCCTCCTCCAGAAATTGATCCTGTCTTCTGTAGAAGCAAAGACAAGCAGGACAGATCTGTCTTTTTCATGATCATCAGACGGGACAGTGAGCTCATCTCCGTCTTTCAGGTTTATCCTGGTCCAGGGCTTCAGATATGCACCCTTGAACATGATGCCGTTTGTGGTATTGATGGCAGTAAAGGTTGATGACCTGCCCTCCGTTTCGAAAATCCCGTGATTCCTTGAGACGAATCTGCTGTAGGCCGGTATCTCGGGCATGACACCGTCAGCCGGGCGTCCGAGATTCTGCAGTCCCTGCAGCCTGTACTCTGATATCGAGTGGCCCTCACATACAAAGATGGTGGGACGGAAAGAGTCTTCGACTCCTTTATCCGTTTTGCGTCCCATTATTATATCAGTATTGCTGTCTGTCATTTCCTCTATGTTCCGCCTTATACCTTCGTGCCCAGTAGATCGGTGATCTTTTCATAGTCAACAATATCAAAGCTGTTTCTCAGCTCGTCAAAGATTTTTTCGTCTTCTTCCGGCATTTTATATCTGTCGGCTTCTTCAAGTGCCTCTTCTATACCGTCATAGTCAAATGCATCGGCTGAATCATATATTTCCCTGTAAAGCTTACTGATGATATCTGCGTCAGCCGGCTTTTTGTCCCGGTCATCGGAGACCTTGCGTACTTCGCACAGATCATGCAGCACTGTCCTGAAGTTCCTGTAGTCTGTCATCAGGTCTTCATGATAGTTTTTGATGTAATCGATCACATTATCCTTCCCGGCCATCTCAAGTGCGAAAGCCTTGTCGGACAGATCCTGTGCTCCCACTATACGCGCCGAGCTCTTCAGGGCATGTACCCCGATAGTATACAACTTCCAGTCACCCGCAGCAAAACATCTGTCGAGCTCCTCCGATTTAGGGATGATAGAATTATAAAAGATATCAAGTATAGGCTTGTACGATTGCACGGATCCGCAGTTCTTGATACCCTCTCCCGCATCTATACCCTCAAGAGAAGCATATTCCGGAGGTATTACTATATCTGCGGGTCTGCTCTTCTTCTCATCCGACAGTGTTACCAGATTTGACGGCAGATGCTTAAGGAGCATCTGTCCCAGCAGGATATCATCTATGGGCTTGCTCATATATCCGTCAAAGCCTGCAGCAAGATACTCGCCTCTGGCACCTGCCACGGCATTTGCGGTAAGTACGAGCGCAGGCTTGCTGCTGTTCGGATTGTCTTTCTTCGCTCTGATCTCATGGAGCAGCTCTATGCCGTC
>JAEEGO010000103.1 GCA_016280355.1 Lachnospiraceae bacterium
ATCTCCGACACGGATCATAGGAGGTACGACAAAAAGGACTGCCGGGGTGAACGTGGAGCACGATGTCCCCATGCTGTCGATAGAGGATGTCTTTTCAAAAGTAGAGGTACTCAGCTGGGTGCATGAGGTAAGGGCGATGCATCCCGACGTGCACTTCTCCGTGGAGCACAAGATAGACGGGCTCTCGATGAGCATCAGGTATAAGGACGGAAAGCTTGCACTTGCAGAGACCAGAGGAAACGGTTTTGTGGGAGAAGACGTGACAGCGAACGCTCTCGTCATACCCGATGTGAAGGGAGAGCTTACCGGGATAATCGGTGATATAGAGCTTCGCGGAGAAGTATATATGTCCCATGAGGACTTCGACAGAGTGAACGAGGAGATGGAGATCAGGGGCAAAAAGCCCTTTGCAAATCCGAGGAACTGTGCCGCGGGTACATTGAGACAGCTGGACTCAAGGGTAGTGATGGACAGAGGGCTTTCGATGTATGTGTTTAACGTGCAGAAGGCATCTGAAGCAAGATATATGACATCACATCATGCAGGACTCAAACTCCTTGAGGAAGCAGGCGTAAAGGTGGTACCTTCATACCTTTGCACCACGGATGATGAGATACTGCAGGCCATAGACAACATAGGTGATGGGAGAGGAGAGCTTCCGTACGACATAGACGGCGCTGTGGTAAAGATAGACGAGATAGCCTACAGGGATGACTTTCCCGCAGGCAGCAAGTATACCGCCGGACATATAGCATATAAGTATCCTCCTGAGGAGAAGGAGACTGTGATAAGGGATATAGAGCTTTCCGTAGGCATGACCGGACGCATCAATCCCACCGCGATATTCGATCCGATAAGGCTCTGCGGCACTACTGTATCCAGAGCGACCCTTCATAATCAGGACTTCATATCTGAGCTTGGTATAGGCATAGGACGCACTGTTGTCGTGTACAAATCGGGCGAGATCATACCGAAGATAAAGTCGGTCGTAGCTTCCAAGATACCGCAGGGATCTGAGGTATACCGGATACCTCTCATATGCCCCGAGTGCGGACACGAAGCCGTTAGGGAAGCTGATACGGCGGATATAAAATGCAATAATCCGAACTGTCCCGCAAAGCTCACCAGAAGGATCATAAACTTCGTGGGACGTGATGCATACGATATCAAAGGGTTCGGTGAGGAGTATATCAAGTCTTTGATACATCTCGGATATGTATCCGATATATCGGACATATTTAAGCTTGGTGAACACAGGGACAGGCTTATATCCGACGGTATCATAGGCAAGGAAAAGAACACTGATAAACTGCTGAAGGTCATAGATGAATCAAAAAAGAATCCGCCTGACAGACTGCTTTGCGGCCTGGCTATAGGCAATGTCGGCAGGACATCGGCAAGGACCATCATGAGACACTTCGGATCGATGCATGCTCTGATGGAAGCGTCTGTAGAGAAGCTTACCGAGGTGGAGGATGTCGGAGAGATCACCGCAAGATCCATATATGACGCTTTTCATGATGAAGATATGATAAAGCTCATGAGCGAGCTTGAAAGACTCGGACTCAATATGGAGATGGAGAAGAAAGAAGGAGAGGGCTCCGATAAGCTGGCCGGTCGTACCTATGTGATCACGGGAGACCTTGAGAAATTTGCCAACAGAGGCGAGCTCGTGGAGTATATAGAAAATATGGGCGGCAAGGTGTCGGGCAGCGTATCGAAGAAAACCTATGCCCTTATAAACAACGATGTAAACTCCACATCCGGAAAGAATAAAAAAGCGAGGGAACTCGGTATACCTGTCATATCTGAGGAAGACCTTCTGAAGGAGACGCAGGAATGAGAAGTATAGTCAGCTCACTTAATATGTTCATGCTGGACTATCTCATAGTGCCGATATGGACAGTTTTTTCGGTGCTTGGTAATGTCAGATCGGCATATATCATGATACCCATCACCCTGGTATTCATCATCATCAATTATTTCAATACGAGGAATATGACGAAGCTCCTTCTGCTTGATATGAATCTTGCCGCAGCGAGCATGGTCGGGATCATGTTGAATTCTTTTCTTTTCATAAGATTCATATATGCAGATCCGCAGGTGATGACCCGCATGATGATGATCATCTTTGCTTATGTACTCTATATCATCCTAGGATGTGTCGCATGCATGCTTTTCAAGAGCCTGTATCACAGGCACAACATGCGCATCATCAACAACATGGCTGATGACGACAGGGAATTCGGAACCTTCAGTTATGAAGACGATGAGGATGAAGACGATGATGAGGAAGAGGATGATGACGATGACGAAGATGACGAAGAAGAGGAATATGACGTAAAAGAACGACGGGGATTCCTTTCTTCAGTGACGGGCTTCCTGAAGGGGAGTGATGAGGACGACGAAGAAGATGAAGATGAAGCGGAAGAGGATGAGAATGAAGATGACGAAGAAGAGGATGATGACGGATATGTGAAGCCGTCAGGTCCGAAGTTCAGGGTCATCAAAAAATAGATCGAAAAATGTACAATAAACCGTACTACTAACGATGAGAAAGGAGTAAGGAAATGTCAGAAGAAGAAAAGAGGAATGAGGAGCAGGGTAACGGACAGCAGGTACTGAATCCCGGGAATAATGAGAGCCTGGAGGATCTTCTCCGCCAGATACTTGAAGCAGATAAGAAAGAGGTCAAGTATGCAAAGCGTGCGGCATTCTTCACGATGGGACTCTTCATTATCTTTCTCGTGGCTGCGATCATCATCGTACCGAAGGCTGTGGAGACCCTTTCCCATGTAAATGAAGCGGTGGTGTCTGCAGGCGATACCTTTAAGGGAGCTGAGGATACGCTCGAG
>JAEEGO010000104.1 GCA_016280355.1 Lachnospiraceae bacterium
ACCTGTACACCCTTTATCTTGATGATGTACTGGTTCGGGTTGAGCTGTATGTTATCACGCAGTCTGATGATAGGCACCACAGTACCGAGCTCCAGCGCTATCTGACGCCTGATCATGACGACACGGTCAAGCAGGTCTCCGCCCTGATTGACATCAGCCAAAGGTATGATACCGTATCCGAACTCGAGCTCAATGGGATCCACCGAAAGGAGCGATACCACGTTCTCCGGCTTTCTTATCTCCTCTGCAGATACCTCTTCTTCCTGTACCGCAGTCTCGACCTTCTGGACCTCAAGCTGGTTCTGCATCATGCGCCCACCTACGAGGAAGAGTGAACCGACCACTGTGAATATCACTATGTTCAGCGGTGTGACCACTCCGAGGAAGACTATCACGGCACCTGCCAGATACATGACCTTGGGCACGCCGAAGAGCTGCTTCACAAGGTCCGGTCCGAAGTCTGCCTCCTTGCCTCCCTTGGTGACAAGTATACCTGTTGCCAGGGATATGAGCAGAGACGGTATGGCTGATACCAGTCCGTCACCGATGGTCAGTATGGTGTAGTTTTGCAGAGCATCCTGTATGGTATCTCCGCGGCGGAGCACTCCCATCGCTATACCGCCAACCACGTTGATCAGTGTGATCAGCAGGCCCGCGGTCGAGTCTCCCTTAACGTACTTCACGGCACCGTCCATGGAACCGAAGAAGGATGACTCTTCCTGTATCTTATCTCTCCTGCGCTTTGCTTCCGCGTCATCTATGGCTCCGGTGTTCAGATCGGCGTCGATTGCCATCTGCTTACCGGGCATGGCGTCCAGTGTAAATCTCGCCGTGACCTCGGACACACGCTCCGAACCCTTATTGATGACGACGAACTGGACTATGATCAGTATGATATAGACTATGGTACCTATGATCAGGTCGTTGCCGCCGACGAAGGCTCCGAAGGTCCTGACCACGTTACCGGGATCACCGGTAGACAGGATCAGCTTCGTCGATGAGACGTTCAGCGATATCCTGAATATCGTCGTGAAGAGCAGGATGGTCGGATAAAATGACATATCCAGCACCTCTTTGACGAAAAGCGAATTGAAGAGTATCGCGAAAGCCACAGCCATATTGATGGCAAGCAGTATATCAAGCAGGGTGTTCGGTATGGGCACAATAAGAAACACAAAAGCTGCGAGCAGATATAAAGCTACTCCCAGATCCTGCGGTTTCAGTACCTTCTTTTTACCTGTGCCTGCCGCTGTATCCATTAAGCCATCATCCTCTTAGACGTGCCCTTCTGTTCCTTGATATTGTAAACAAAAGCGAGCACCTCCGCTACTGCCTGATATAGCTCGGGAGGTATCTTCCCTCCCACATCCACATTGTGGTATATCATCCTGGCCAAAGCCTTATTTTCCACTATCTCCACATCGTACGCCTTTGCTTCTTCCTTGATCTTCTGAGCAAGGAAATCCTGGCCCTTTGCCACAACGATGGGGGCATCGGCTACCATCGCGTCATACTTCAGAGCCACCGCAAAATGCGTAGGGTTCGTGATGACGACATCCGCCTCGGGCACTGCCTGCATCATCCTCCGTCTGGATGCTTCCATCATCTTCTGCTTGATCTTGCCCTTTATCTGCGGGTCTCCCTCGGAGTTCTTGTACTCATCCTTGACTTCCTGCTTGGTCATCATCATATCCTTGTGGAACTTACGTCTCTGGTATATGAGATCAAGGAAAGCCACGAGAAGATATACGAAGCTGATCCGAAGTCCGAGATCTATCACCGTGTAGCACACAGTACTTATGGCGGCTCCTATGGACATATCGTATAGCAGGCTCACAAGACCGAATCTTTCCTTGATATAGGTCCATACCACTATGAATATCACGGCGAGCTTCGCTATGCTGAGTGCAAGATCCACGAGCTTCTTTTTCGAAAAGAGCTTCTTTACTCCGCTGGCAGGGCTAAGCTTGCTTGCCTTCGGGCGAAGCGGCTTAAAGGTGATCATCCATTTGATCTGTGCCTTGTTGGTGCCGAAAGCCACCAGTACACCCACTGCCATGATCGGCAGCAGTATGAGCAGCATCCTTAAGATGATGATCCTCAAAAGCCCTGTGTATTCATTTATTATGATCTGCCCCTGTATCAGCTTTGTATAATCAGGTATCACGGTAAATACATACCTGAATATCTCCATGAACTTCTCGCCTATGCCAAGGCCCGCAAGCCTAAGAGTCAGGAACATGGCAATAAGAGATACCGCATTGCATATCTCCTGACTTTTGGCGACGTTTCCGTCCTTCCTCGCATCATTCAGTTTTTTAGAGGTAGGCTCTTCAGTCTTCTCTCCGCCGGGGCCGTCCTCGCCGAAGAACTGAAGGTCATATTCCAATATCACTGAGTGTACATCCCCTCCGCAAAATCAGCGAAGACCATCTTCATCTCGCTGAATATGAAATCCGATATGCTCGGGAGCATGCCTATCGTAACGAACAGCACCGACAATCCCACAAGTATCTTAAGCTGCATACCTACAGAGAACATGTTCATCTGCGGAGCGATCTTGGCCATGATACCAAGCACCGCATTAAGAAGCAGCATGACGCCGAATACAGGCATGAAGATCCTGAATGCTATGGAGTAATAGTTTGTAAAAAACTCCATCATGGCAAGGAGCAGCTTGTCTGTATCAAACACTGCCCTGCCTGTGGGTATCAGCTCATAGCTGTCGATAAAAGCCCGCAATATCCAATGGTGCATGTCTGTGATACAAAGTATCAGAAGCACCGAATACTGATACAGCGTACCCGTGAAGCCGGTATTTACCCTCGTCACCGGATCGAACAGGCTCACCATCGAAAGGCCTATATCCATATCCGTGATGGTACCCACAAACTGCAGGATATACATGCACATATTTGTGGCAAATCCGAGCATCAGTCCAGCTATGGCTTCCTTGAGCACCAGGGCCGAGTATCCGATTATCGTATTGTATGGCAATGCCATATGCGGCACTACAAATCTGAATAACAAAAACGAGAGCAGCAGCGAAAAACCAACCTTCACCCGTCTCGGTACATTGCCTGTCGAAAAGAACACAGCCGTATGCACGAAACATGTCACTCTCGTAACTATCAGGAGAAAAAACTCCAGATCCTGTATGGAAAAGGTATAATCGATCATCCGCTACTTGACATACAGAGTGAAATCACCCCAAAGCCTCTCCATGAGTCCGACCATATTACCCAGCATCCAATGTCCGATCACCATCAGTCCGATAAAGATGGCAAGGAACTTGGGCACGAATGTCAGTGTCTGTTCCTGTATGCTGGTGACCGTCTGAAAGATGGACACGGTCAGACCGACCACAAGTGATATCAGCAGCACCGGGGCTGCAGTAATTATCACCGTATATAAAGTTTCTCTTGCTATCGTGGTAACTGCCGAAATATCCAAAGTCTATCCTCCGCTCCGCTAATAGAACGTCTTTACAAGCGATCCTATGACCAGATTCCATCCGTCCGCAAGCACGAAAAGCAGTATCTTGAACGGCATGGAGACCGTGGTCGGCGGCAGCATCATCATACCCATACTCATCAGTGTGGAAGCCACCACCATGTCTATCACAATGAAAGGAATATATATCAAAAATCCTATGATAAAGGCTGTCCGAAGCTCCGATATGATGAAAGAAGGAATGAGCACGGCATTCGGTATGTCATCTATGCCTTCTACTTCACCTATCTCAGCGATATCAAGGAAGAGCCTGACATCCTTCATCTGCGTCTGTCCGTACATGAACTCCCTTAAAGGAGCCATGGCTGCCTGGGTAAACTCCTGCTGAGTCATCTCCCCGGCCTCAAACGGTCTGATGGCGTTTGCATTGATCTCATTGATAGCGGGCTGCATGATAAAGAACGTCAAAAACAGAGTTAACCCCACTAATACCTGATTCGGTGGTGCCGTCTGCGTACCTATGGCCGCCCTCACGAAATGCAGTACCACCAAGATCCTGGTGAATGAGGTCAACATTATGAGAAGGAGCGGAGCCATCGCAACGAGCGTGAGGATTATCAGTATCCTCAGTGCACCGGTCAGGTTTCCGTTACCATCATTGTATGTAATATTAAGATTGTTGCCTACATTGAGTTCTTTGATATCCGACCTGTCATCGGCACTTCCCGGCTCATCGATGACTGTAGGTGCGTCATATCCGTCCTGCAGCATTCCGAGACCGTTGTATCTCGGACTTCTCTGTCCCGGAGTCTCCTCAAGTGTCTGTGTAGACGATGCACCTATATCCCTTCGGGTCGCAATATCATTATTGGCATATGTCGAAACAGGAAGGGCCAGACTGAACATCAAAAATACAGGCAGCAGAAATAAAAATCTCAGCTTATGTATCTTCATTTATTTACCTATCTTGCCCCGGGCTTTCTCGATAAGCTCCTTGAAGTCGTACTTCATAACAGGACCGGGCTCTCTGATCGTCACGTCATCTTCGGGCAGCTCGCAAAGGAAATTAACTTCGTTCTTTCCGATGCCTACCGCAATGTACTTTGAAGCGACCCTGACGACAGCGATATATCCGGACGGAGCTATCTTGATCGAGTCTATCAGCTCAATATTGCCTGTGATCACCTTGTTCTTCGCATATCCGCCTACAAGCCTGGTGGTAAAGTAAGTGATCACCAGTACAAAGACAAATATCGCGAGAACAGTTACAAGCTGTACGAAGCCGTCTAAACCCAATCAGCCCACTACCTTCTTCACTGCCTCGAGCACTCTCTCAGCCTGGAAGGGTTTGA
Organism: Lachnospiraceae bacterium; assembly: GCA_016280355.1. Classification (GTDB taxonomy): domain Bacteria; phylum Bacillota; class Clostridia; order Lachnospirales; family Lachnospiraceae; genus NK4A144. Next base: position 4,806 of record JAEEGO010000104.1, read on the forward strand.
CTATGAAGTCTTTTGCACCTGCCTGGATAGCCTCAATGACCATCGCCTGCTGTCCCATTGCAGAACACATGATTACAAGTGCTGCGGGATCTGAGCCCTTGATAGCCTTCAGCGCTTCGATGCCGTCCATCTCAGGCATGGTAATGTCCATCAGCACGAGATCAGGCTTAAGCTCCGCATACTTCTCTACGGCCTTAGCGCCATTCTCAGCTTCTCCGGCGACATTGTAGCCATTCTTTGAGAGGATATCCTTGATCATCATCCTCATGAACGCTGCATCATCACAGATCAGAATGTTCTTTGCCATAACTTCTCAACTCCTTATTTTATAATTTCAGTTACTCTAACACCAAAACTTTCGTCGATGACGACGACCTCACCCTTCGCGACATTCTTACCGTTGACCAGAACGTCTATGGGCTCTCCTGCTATCTTGTCCAATTCTATGATAGTACCGGGTGAAAAATCAAGTATATCATTTATGGACTTGTGTGTCCTGCCCAGCTCCACGGTGACCTCAAGCGGCACATCCTTTATCAGGTCTATGTTCTCCTGCGGCTGCATCGGGTTGATGTCGTTGGAGAATGTAGCGAACTGAGCCTGCTGTACATTCACCGGTGCTCCCATCGGCATGCCGTAGCCCATCTGCGGCGGTGCCTGCGGGTATCCCATCTGAGGCGGAGCTCCGTATCCCATCTGGGGCGGCGGTGCCTGCGGATATCCCATCTGTGGCGGCGGTGCTGCTCCCATGTCGGGTGCCGGCGGCGGTGCTGCTGCCGGTGCAGGTGCCGGTGCCGGCTCCGGTGCAGGTGCGGCAGCTGATGCTGCCGGTGCTCCGGCCTCCTGACTTCCTATGAAGTGATCGTACAGTTCCTTCGCAAAGTCTATCGGGTACAGCTGCATGATCGCCGAGTCGACCAGATCTCCTATCTGCATCCTGAAGGATATCTTAACGAACTTTCCGTTCAGGAACTCCGGCATATTCTCCGGATTCTCATTCGCCATATCCACCAGCGATGCCTCGGGCGGTGAGATATCTATCATCCTTCCGAGCATCGATGAGAGCGATGTTGCCGATGATCCCATCATCTGGTTCATGGCCTCGGATATAGCCGAAAGGTGAAGCTCTCCCAGCTCTCCGTCTGTATTTGTACCGTCTCCGCCCATCATCAGATCGGTGATGATCTTAACATCATTCTCTTTGAGGACGAGCATGTTGTATCCGTCGAGTCCTGCCTTGTAGTGGATCTGTATGAAAACGCAGGGCTTCTCATACTCCTTGGTGATATCATCCCAGGTGGCTATGGTAACTTCCGGGGTGGTGATATCAACCTTCATATTGACGAGGGAATACAGCGTTGTCGCTGATGTTCCCATGCTGATATTTGCTACCTCGCCTATGGCGTCCTTTTCGAACTCGGTGAGGAGATCGTCTCCGCCGCCTCCGGCAGGTGCGGCATCAGCCGCCGGCGCTGCATCTGCGGCTCCACCGGCGGGGGCTGCATCATCCCCGTCTGCGGCCATCCCGGAAAGCAGGGCGTTTATTTCATCCTGCGATAGCATTCCGTCCATGCGCCTATTCCTCCTCCTCTTTGATTATAGATGTCACTCTGACAGCGTACGTCTTTTTGGTCGCACCCGGCAGAGCCTTGAACTTCTTGATGTTTCCCACGTATATATCCATCTCCTCATCAACCTTCGAAGACAGTCTTATGACGTCTCCCGGCTGCAGATTGACGAAATCGGTGACAGTGATCGAACTGTCGCCAAGCTTTGCTATGATCGGTATCTGCACATGCTGTATCATATCCTGCAGATGCTCTGTGTAATCATCATCCGATGACTCCTGCATCGTCGAGAACCAGAACTTCGTATTCAGCTTGTCCATGACCGACTCGAGAGTGAAGTAAGGGAGACATATGTTCATCAGTCCCTCTACCTCTCCTATCCTGATGTTCAGGGTCACGATAGCTATCATCTCGGTAGGAGCTATGATCTGGGCGAACTGCGGATTGGTCTCCACACGCTCCAGCACCGGTGACAGCTCCACCACGTTCTTCCATGGTTCTCTTAAAAGTGATATGCATACAGCCATCATCTTTTCCACAAGAGACATCTCTATCTCGGAGAACTCCCTGTTCTTCTCCAGAGCATCGCCCTGGCCTCCGAGCAGTCTGTCTATCATCGCAAATCCAAGGTTGCACCCCAGTTCCACCATTACGTTTCCGTTCAGCGGAAGGAAGTTTACTATACCAAGTATGACCGGATTGGACAACGAGTTTGTAAACTCGGAGAACGTAAGTGCCTCGGAGTTCACCACGCTGACCTGTACATTCTTTCGAAGATATACCGGAAGGTTGGTGGATACAAGTCTGCCGTAGTGCTCGAAGATGATCTCGAGCGTACGCAGATGCTCCTTGGAGAACTTTGCCGGACGCTTGAAGTCGTACTCTTTGACCGACTTGCCGGTATCCTCCTTCATCTCATCGGCATCTATCTCACCTGTCGAAAGCGCCTTTAAGAGATTATCAATTTCGTCCTGTGAGAGGACATCTCCCATTTCTTACCCGGTTCCTTCCAAAAATCTATTGCGTCACTGAACTATATATCCGCTCAACGCCACCTGATATATGAAGTCCGATCCAAATACCTCCTGCAGCTTCTCAAGGCATGCGTTCTGTACACCTGCCTGTCCGAGAGCCTGTACATCCTCGTATGAATACTGTCCTATAGTCTCAGAAAGTGCATTCAGTATGAGTGACTGTCTGCTGTCTATGTCTCCGCCGTATGTCTCATAGTCATCACTTGTCATATCCATGAGGATGGCAACAGAGCATACAAGGAAGTGGTCCTTTGTATCCTCGCCCTTCTTGAGCTGGAATGTCTGCTGATCCGGTATCGAATATGTCGCGGTATCCGCAAGTGAAACCGACCTGGCACCGCCCGAAGATCCCTCAGGTGAAGTCCCTGATGTATCAAGCTTTATCGCAGCCGCCACCTGATCGACCAGTGCGATGGACTTCCTGTTGGCGGGTATTATCGTGAACATCATGATCGCGTTCATTGCGACATTCACGACCAGAAGCGCCAGTATGATGATGCTTATCATGTTCTTTTTCACGTCAGATCTCCTTTAAGTACCCAGCAGTCCGTCTTATGAGACATCGCTCAGCTGGTTATATATCCTGATCTCCACACGTCTGTTGAGCTGTCTGCCCTCCGGCGTGCCGTTATCTGCTATAGGTACGTATGCACCGCGTCCGGTATGCTTCATGATAGCCGGATCCAGGTCGGAATTGTCCCTAAAATACGCAAAAACGCTCAAAGCCCTCGCATCCGACAGTTCGTCATTATTGTGGAACTGCGAATTACTTATGGGGACATTGTCCGTATGACCTTCTATCTCTATTGTACTGTCCGCATAGGTCTCGAGTATCTTACCCACCTTATCCAAAGTGACCGTAGCGGTATCTTTTATTGTAGCACTTCCTGAGTCAAATAACAATGAGCCGTTCATTGTAAGGCTGACATACTGACTCGTGAAGTCTATATCTATCTGTTTTGCCAGATCTTCCTCGTTGACTGTCTCTTCTATGCGCTCTGCGAGCTCCTCCGACTCCTTGATGCCGGACTCTTCGAGCTGCTGCTTCGCCTGTTCGTCGGATATCTGCTGCTCCTGCTGCGCCCCTTCGGTGCCCTGCTCCGTCTGCTGGCCCTCGCTGCTGGTCTCGTGCTCGTTCTTATCAGGAGCCTGATTTTCCTCGTCTCCGTTCTCCATATCATCCTTGGAGAATGTCGCGGACTCAAAGGTCTCCTCTCCCATGCCCTCTTCGTTGTAATCCTTATTATCGGAATTACCCGTGGTATTCTTACCCATGGAGGATATCTGCTCCGATATGTTGGAGAGCTGTGACACTCCGTTGCCTACCGCATCTCCGTCTCCTATGGTGTCTCCGCCCGGATCGAATATCGAGAATGCCTTCGACATGGAAGCCGCTATGGCTTCAAACTTGTCTACATCGGTACTGGAGAAAGCGTAAAGCAGCACGAAGAAACACAGAAGCAGATTCATCAGATCTGCAAAAGTAGACTGCCACGCCGGTGCGCCCTTCGGGGGCTCTTCGGGAGCTGCCTTCCTCGCCATCAGCCTTCTCCTCCGGCTGCGGCTGCGCCTGCATCTCCGGCCATAG
>JAEEGO010000105.1 GCA_016280355.1 Lachnospiraceae bacterium
ACGATGAGGGAAAGATCTATAATCTCAGGTTTACGGGAGGATGCAACGGAAATCTGAAGGCCATCGGCAGGCTGCTCGAGGGAACAGACGCGAAGAAGGCCGCCGATATTTTGAGAGGAAATGACTGCAAGGGACGGGGAACATCCTGTGCCGATCAGCTGTCAAAGGCCATAGATCAGGCGCTGCAGGCATAGGTTTTTGAGCGCTGTCTGAAAAAAATAAGGACCTGTCGAAAAACGACAGGCCCTTTTTAATAGTCTGAACTATTTATCCGAAATATCTGTCCAGAAGCCCCTTGAATGCTTTGCCGTGTCTTGCCTCGTCACGGGCCATCTCATGGACCGTATCGTGTATGGCATCCAGATCCAGCGCTTTTGCACGCTTGGCAAGATCCGTTTTGCCGGATGTAGCACCATTCTCGGCATCTACCCGCATCTGCAGGTTCTTTTTTGTGGAGTCTGTGAGTACTTCTCCAAGAAGCTCGGCAAATCTTGCCGCATGGTCAGCCTCTTCCAGAGCTGCCCTGTGATAATAATCACCGATCTCCGGGTATCCCTCGCGGAAAGCCTGACGGCTCATAGCGAGGTACATACCTACTTCCGAACACTCACCTTCAAAATTAGATCTAAGGTCAGCTATTATATCTTCAGGAGCTCCCTTAGCTACGCCGACAACATGCTCAGCTGCCCATGTCATTTCGCCTTCCTGCTCCTTGAACTTTGCGGCGGGAGCGTGACATACAGGGCATTCTGCCGGGGGCTCATCTCCCTCGTGAACATAACCGCATACCTGACATACCCACTTCATAACTTACTTCTCCTTTCGTTATCAAAAACGATATTGATAGATATTTAACTATCTTACCATAAAGCTATTGCTTCTCCAAATACACTGCAATTGCTGTCATGTCATCATCAAAAGCATATCTTATACAGTCATCTTTTACAGTCAAAGATTCTTCTTTATATGAATAGATCTCTCTTATCATATAGCCTTGTGGCAACGGTATGCTGATCTCCTCCCCGCGGGCTTTATTAAATCCGTGTAATACAAGGAAGGCTTTGTCGCCTGAGATATTCTCACGGAAAACGCCCTGCCAGCCGGCCGGATGTCTGTAACTTGTGATCTTTCTTTAATGTGCCGATGACTTTGCGGTCGAGATACTCCTGTACATGATCCTGTCTCAGATCCCAGAAACGTCTCATTGTGGTAGTAAGGACTTTGCCGTCCCTTTGCAGAAGATGAGAAGTATCCTGATAAGCATTAGAGGCAGAGCCGACATTATCTATCTCAAACCAAAGCCCCGGCTTCATGCCGGCATCCTTTATTACCGATACAGTCTTATCAAGACCGTCAGGGAAGAGTTCCTTTGAAACTTCATAATCACCCATCGAAACATCCCACGGAACACCGGGACTCTTGTACCATCCGCAGTCTATTACAAAGTACTCAAATCCTTTTCCCTTTATCGCCTTCACAATATCGCAGATATTGTCATGCGAAGGATTGCCCCAGGTGGTACAGTATTCATTGAATAATACCGGAAGGCTCTGCTCCGAAGCGGGACCTGCGTCGACATCGTCTTCTATGGCTGAAGACAGTCTTCTGAATATCTCCTCCTTGTCATCTCCGCTGCATGCGGCATGCATCCTCACACATCATCTATATCATACTATAGATGAGTAAGTGAGCGCATTAACGGGTTTTACTGGCATTGTCCATTTATGGTAATATATAGCGTGTCGAACACGCACGGATAACAAGATATAGTTTTCAGGAGGCGATCATGGCTGAAGAAAAAAGATTTGCGGTCCTTATAGATATAGAGAATATAACACCAAAATATATAGAGCTCATCATGAATGAGGCAAGCAACTACGGCAACATCACCATCAAGAGGGCATACGGAGACTGGACGAGACAGAGCTCCAGCACCTGGAGGGGCAAGCTGCTGGATTATTCAATAATACCCATGCAGCAGTTCAACAATACTTTTGGTAAGAACTCATCGGATTCGGCTCTGATCATCGATGCGATGAACATACTGTACAGGAGCAATGTGGACGGCTTCATCCTTGTATCGAGCGACTCGGACTTCACAAGGCTTGCGGCTACTCTAAAAGAAGAGGGCAAGGTAGTGGTAGGAATGGGTGAGTCCAAGACACCTGTCGCCTTAAGAAATGCCTGTGATTACTTCAAAGTACTTGATCTCCTTTACAAAGAGACAAACAAAACAGCAGGCAAAAAAGGGCAGAAAAAGAAAACCCAGTCCAAGCAGAAACAGAAAAAGGACTATGAAGATGATGCAGTCGAGGCAGCAGGAACGGCTGAGGCATCCACTGATCTGGATACCATAGAAAGAGCCATCATCTCGATAATAGAAGCAAACGGCGATGAAGATAACGGCATGTACATAGGGACACTCGGCAATTCCCTGATACGAAGATATCCGGACTTCGATACAAGAAACTACGGAGCCGGAAAGCTGTCCAAATTCCTGGAGCAGTTTGACAGCCTGCAGCTGAAAAAAGACGGGAACTCCACCTATGTACGACTGCTTTAGGAAATGAATCCGCTCGATATTCTTTATGAAGACAAGGACCTTATAGTGGTACATAAGCCGTCCGGAGTGGCAGTACAGAGCGGAAGGATCACCGAGCCGGATCTGGCGTCGATGCTCTGTACATATTTGAAAACGGATCATATCGGCATCATACACCGACTGGATCAGCCCGTGGAAGGAATACTGGTATTCGGCAAGAACAAGGCAGCTGCGTCTTCGTTGTCAGCACAGATAAGGGAGAGGATCTTTAATAAAACCTACGACGTGATATCCGTACTTCAGTCAGCAGATCTTCCGGAAAAGGGCAGGCTGACGGACAGCATTGAAACCGACAGGAAACGTAATCTTTCCTTTATCACGGATGTTGCAGGGGCAGGAAAAGAAGCCATTTTGGATTACAGGATATGTAAGGACTGGACGGTAGAAGACGGCACTCGTCTGATCCATATAAAGGTGGACCTTGTCACCGGAAGAAGACATCAGATAAGGCTGCAGTTATCTCACGCAGGAATGCCGATCCTGGGCGACAGGAAATACGGGAAGACGCCTGACGGATACAGAGGAAACATCTGTCTTGCAGCCACCGGGCTCTCTTTCAGACATCCGACATCAAACGAACTACTGGAATATAAGATCACACCGGAATTCATAAAGATGATACCAGCATAGACCGGTGGGGGATTAAGGAGAAACGATACTTGGAAACATATGATTGGGTAAACGGAATGACTTCTCAGGAAATGAAGCGGCTTTACATGCTTACGATGAAGCCGACGCTGCAGACAAGAGCGCTTTTTTCTGATGTTACCGAAGACTATGTGACACCACTTGAGCCGCAGCCCTACTCCATAGTCAGGATCAGATTCCGCACAGGCAAGAATAATGCATCTCACGTTTTCCTTTGCATAAACGGTGAAAGACTGCTGATGGAAAAGAAAACAACAGAGGGCGTCTTTGATTATTACGAAACAGAGATAGAGCTGGATAACGCACCGATAAACTGGCACTTCCTCGTGGAAAGCGGAAGGGTGCATACCTTCTATGACAGAAGAGGGGTAACTAGAAGTGAAGAGGCATTTTATGACTTTAAGCTGATACCCGGATTCCGTGAGCCGGATTGGGCAAAGGGATGTGTGATGTATCAGATATACACAGACCGTTTCAGGAACGGCGATCCTACCAATGACGTGCTGGACAACGAATACCATTATATCGGTCACAATTCTCAGAAAGCAAAAAGCTGGGATGAGCTGCCGTATGATATGGATGTGAGACATTTTTACGGCGGCGATCTGGCCGGAGTGATGGAGAAGCTGCCTTATCTGAAGGACCTCGGTATAGAGTGTATCTACTTCAATCCGCTGTTCGTATCGCCCTCCAATCACAGATATGATATCCAGGACTATGACTATATCGATCCTCATATCGGAAAGATAGTATCGGACTGGGGTGATCTGCTCTCAGAAGGAGACGTGGATAATACGAAGGCTACGCGCTATATCGACCGTGTCACAAACAGGGCAAATCTTGAAGCATCCAACAAACTCTTTGCCGAGCTTGTGACCAGGTGCCATTCTCTCGGTATAAGAGTGATCATCGATGGTGTTTTCAACCACTGCGGTTCATTTAATAAGTGGCTCGACAGGGAAAGGATCTATGAAGGGCAGCCCGGATACGAAGAAGGTGCTTACATATCCAAGGACAGCCCCTATCATTCCTTCTTCAGATTCCACAATGACGATGATACAGTATGGCCGTACAACCATACATATGACGGCTGGTGGGGACATGATACCCTGCCCAAGCTCAACTATGAAGACTCCCAGAGATTGCAGGATTATATCCTCCGTATAGCAGCCAAATGGGTATCACCACCGTACAACTGCGACGGATGGAGGCTGGACGTGGCGGCGGATCTGGGACACTCCCCGGACTTCAACCATGAGTTCTGGCAGAAATTCAGACGTGCAGTAAAACAGGCAAATCCCGATGCGATCGTCCTGGCAGAGCATTACGGCGATCCGTCTTCATGGCTTCAGGGAAATGAATGGGATTCTGTCATGAACTATGATGCATTCATGGAGCCTGTCACCTGGTTCCTTACGGGAGAAGAAAAGCACTCCGACGATTTCAGACCTAACATGCTCGGAAATACAGATGCTTTCTGGGATGCCATCCTCCATGCAAATATGAATTTTACTGAGCCTTCCAGAGCAGTAGCGATGAATGAGCTGTCAAATCATGATCACAGCAGATTCCTGACCCGAACAAATCATAAGGCAGGAAGGGCATCAAGTCTCGGAGCGGCGGCTGCCGGCGAGGGTGTGAGCAAGCCTGTGTTCAGAGAGGCTGTTCTCTTGCAGTTTACATGGCCCGGCAATCCCACGATATACTACGGGGATGAGGCAGGTGTAGTAGGATTTACTGATCCGGATAATCGAAGGACATATCCATGGGGACATGAGGATCAGGAACTCATACAGTTCCACAAGGAGATGATTAGGATACACGGTGCCTGCAAAGAGCTGAAATCGGGATCGGTCATGAAACTCGTAAGTGATTATGCGTATCTTTCATATGCAAGGATGACTCTCGATGCGGTATCCATCATAGTAATAAACAACAACGACCATGCCATGGAAAAGGCAATGTCAGTATGGGAAACGGGTCTTCCGAGAGATTGTATGGTACAGCGTCTTATAGAAACAAATGAAGACGGATTTACTACAGAGTTTTCGGAGATAGATGTACTGGCAGGAAGACTTCATGTGGAGCTCGGCCCTCACAGTGCCATGATCTTAAGAGGGAGGATAAGGTAGTATTATCGGCTTCCGGGGATTTATTGCCCGTGCCCTCTTTTCGTGATATATTATTGGGAGCATTTTGCGCACACCCTGCCGGTGTGGCGGAACTGGCAGACGCCCGGGACTTAAAATCCCGTGGGTAGTAATACCCGTACCGGTTCGACCCCGGTCACCGGCATTTGGATGACCGCAGATCCTGCATCAACATGATACGGGAGCCTGCGGTTTTATTCATCTTCCGTATTCTTGGATTTTGCGAGAGTGAATATGAACTCCGAACCGACACCCTCAGTAGAGATGACATTTATATTCTGACCGTGAGCCTGCAGTATCTCTCTTGCTATGGCAAGCCCCAGCCCGGTTCCTTTCTTATCTTTACCTCTTGACAGATCCGTTTTGTAGAAGCGGTCAAAAACAAGCTTCTGTGCATCCGCCGGTATGCCTATGCCGGAATCCTTGACGGATACAAAGACCATATCTCCCTTTTCGGTAGTTTCTATCTTTATGATCGAATTGCGATGGGAGAATTTTATCGCATTATCTGTGAGGTTTGCTATGACCTGCTGTATCTTGCCCATGTCTGCAGATACGAACAGCTTTTCTCCCGAAAGTATCAGCTCGATCGAGATCTTCTTCTCACTGCAGAGCACTTCAAATGTTTCGCAGATCTGGCGTATGGCGGCATTTATATCAAAATCCGATATGGAAAGGACCATGCCCTTGCTGCTAAGAGAGTTCAGCTCCAGCAGACCGTTCGTCAGCTTGGTAAGCCGGTCTGTCTCATTCAATACGACATGCAGGTATTTTTCATGCATCTCCGGCGGAATGGTCCCGTCTATCATGGCGTTCAGATATCCGTTGATCGAAGTGAGCGGTGATCTGAAATCATGGGAAACGTTCGCAATGAATTTCTTCTGGTTGTCTTCGGCACGTCCTATCTCGGATGCCATATAGTGCAGTGTACCGGCAAGATACCCTATCTCGTCGCGGCCGTGAACATCGGGATCATAGTCATAGTTGCCCCGGGCGTACTCCTCGGCGGCCTTTGTGATATGCCGCACGGGCCTGTATACAGCAAATGTGAAGACGACCAACACTGATAGAGAGAACAGATACATAAAGAGCATGGTGATATAAGAAATGCTCAACAGACGATCTCTGGAGGCATACAGATCTGACATTGGCATCTGTATTACGACGTATCCTCTGACACTGTAGCGGCTGGTAATAGGATAAAAGACTGACAGATAGTCTTCATCGTAGGTGTCGTAGAAGTTACTTACAAGGTAATATGAACCTATGGCAGCGGGATCGAAATCCGCAAAGACCATATCCCCGGAAGAGCGGCTGTCAAGGACCTGTCTTCCGTCTACATCAATGACTCTTATATCGGCAGAGATATACGCGTCTATGGCCTTCAGCTGTTCCAGTGCAGTCTGTCTGGCTTCCATTCCCTTATAGATATCATTTCCGTAAGTGGTAGCCACGAGACGGCTCTCCCTGTATAGAGATTCCGCTCTGGTACGGGTAAGGTCCGCCAGTATCATCCGGCTGTTCACGGAGGAAATGATGATGAAGGAGAGCAGGAAGAAGACCAGATAAGCAAGTATCAGCTTTATATAGAGAGTTCGATGAAGCTTCATAATGTTTCGAACTTATATCCTATGCCCCAAACGGTTGCGATACGCCATGAGGCATGATCGTTTATCTTCTCACGCAGTCTTTTGATATGCACGTCAACTGTGTTTGTATTTCCCAGATATTCATAGCCCCAGATATTATCCAGAAGCTGCTCTCTGGTAAAGACCTGGTTGGGGGAAGATGCAAGGAAATACAGCAGTTCCAGCTCCTTGGGAGGCATGTCTACAGTCTGGCCGTTATAGATAACGGAGTAGTTCGTCAGATTAATTGAAAGATCGGGATAGTCCACCTTCTTGACGGCGGGCTCATCCTTTTCGGGAGTGGCAGGCCTGTATCGGCGAAGGACCGCTTTCACGCGGGCAACGAGTTCTTTAGAATCAAAGGGCTTTTCCATATAGTCGTCGGCGCCGAGCTCAAGTCCCAGCACCTTGTCAAAGACTTCGCCTTTTGCGGACAGCATTATGATGGGTGTCTGGCTTTTTGCACGGATCTCACGGCATACCTGATAACCGTCTATACCGGGTAACATCAGATCGAGCAGGATAAGATCCGGCACGAAACTGTCGAAGGTGGTAAGAGCAGACTCTCCATCATGAACTATACGGGTATCAAAACACTCTTTGGTAAGATAAAGTGATATGAGTTCCGCTATGTTTTCGTCATCATCTACTATCAGGATCTTCTGTCTGCTGGTCATATCATAATCCTCGCTTATCTGAATACCGCTATGGTAACGCCTGCATCTCCCTCGCCGTATTCTCCCGTACGGAAGGATTTTATATATTTGATCTTCTTCAGTTCCCTCTGTACCGCCTCACGCAGCTTGCCGGTCCCTTTGCCGTGGACAATGCGTACCTCCGTAAGATGCGACATATATGCGTCATCCAGATAGTCGGCCATCTTTGCAAGCCCCTCGTCCACGGTACAGCCGATGATATTGATCTCAGTCGATATCGTCTGTGCGTGTGACAGATTTGCCTTTCTCTGCACTCCCTTTTCTTTTTTGGAGCTCTTTTCTGAGGGCTCGGCAGGGATCAGATCGGACACATTTGCCTTATAGTTGATTATACCACATTGGACAGACAGGTTTCCCTTACTGTCAGGCAAAGTGGTGACACTGCCTTTGAATCCTGATGACACTATCTCGACTTCCATGCCGAGGCTGATATCATTAATGTCCATGCCGGAGATTTGCCCGGGCTTTTCGACAGCCTCCTGCCGTTCCATTCCACGACGGAGCATGGCTCTTCCGGCTTCGAGCTTTTTCACGGCCTCATGATCTGCGACTTTACCGTATTTGTTTATGTCGCGTAGGACCGCATCTGCCTGCAGCTTGGCATCTGCCAGAATATCGGTGGCTTCCTTCTTTGCTTTTTCTATTATCCGGTCATGCTCGCGGGACAATTTTTCATGAGCCTTATCAAGCTCGTCACGAAGCCTTGAGGTTTCTTTTCTTTCTCTGTCTGCATCTGATCGCAGCTTTTCAAGCTCCTGTCTGGCACTGTCCAGACGTCCCACCACATTATCGAACTCCTTGTCAGATTCATCCATGCGGCGCTCTGCTTCCTCGATCACGTACTCCGGAAGGCCCAGCTTTCTGGAAATTGCAAAGGCGTTGCTCTTTCCGGGTATCCCTATCAGAAGATGATATGTGGGTGATAAGGTATCCACGTTGAATTCGCAGCTTGCATTCTCTATACCCGGCGTAGTCATGGCATATATTTTGAGCTCCGAATAATGAGTGGTAGCCATCGACCTGATCTGCCTGACATGGAGGAAGTTGAGGATTGACATGGCAAGAGCGGCGCCCTCCTCGGGGTCAGTTCCCGCTCCCAGTTCGTCAAAAAGGCAAAGTGACTGTCTGGTACACTTCTTCAGGATCTCAACAATATTGGCCATATGTGAAGAGAAGGTGGAAAGTGACTGTTCTATGCTCTGCTCATCACCGATGTCAGCGTATATCTCCGTGAAGAAACCCAAAGATGAGCCCTCTGAGGCAGGGATAAAAAGACCGGAGAGTCCCATGAGCTCAAGCAGTCCTACTGTCTTTAGGGTCACCGTCTTACCGCCGGTGTTTGGTCCGGTGATGATCAGCTGGTCATAGTCGTCACCCAGCCGTATATTGATAGGTACTACTTTCTTAGGATCTATAAGCGGATGACGGGCATCGTGCAGGGTAAGGACCGGATCCGCCGATAAGCGGGGCCTGAAGGCTTTCATGTCGAGCGCAAGCTTTGCCCGGGCAAAAATATAGTCGAGCTCGACAAGGATGTCCATGTCGGCAAGGATCTGTTCCGCATGCTCAGCTACATCCGCACTCAGGCGCTGTAATATGATACGGATCTCTTCACGTTCTTTGAGCCGGAGTTCCCTTATATCATTGTTCAGCTTCACGGCTGCAGCAGGCTCTATGAAGAGGGTAGAGCCGGTGGAGGATGAATCATGTACCATACCCGGCACCTGATTCTTGTATTCAGCCTTGACCGGTAATACAAACCTTCCGGCACGCTGTGTTATGACGGGTTCCATCAGATATGACTGGTGGCTGCCCTGTATCATCGAGTTCAACTCACTTCTTATACGATCCTGTGAGATGCGGATGCTTCTGCGTATGCTCTTGAGGGAAGGAGAAGCATCATCTGCTATCTCTTCCTCGGAAATGATGCACCGTCTTATCTCGCGTGTTAACCCGGTCAAAGGCGCAAGGCATTCGAACATATCACTCAGAGAATCCGGGGCTTCGGTGAAGCGGTCCTTCATCCCGTAAGAGTGTATGGCTTCCGCGGCTTCAAGTGTGGAGGCGATATCCATAAGTTCTGCTGTGCTCAGCACGTATTCCTGTCCGGTAGATACAACGGAACGTCTGATATCGCGGACACTGCCAAAAGCAGGCTGACCGTCTGTGAATACACGTTCCACGGCATCTGATGTTTCCCGGAGTCGGTTTTCCGTTTCTTCTACCGAGCCGGGAGGACAGGTCTCCAGACATTTTTTCTTAGCCTCACGAGAGGCGGCACAGGCTGCCAGACGATCCAGTATCTTATTAAATTCGAGTCGTTCAATTACTTGTCTGTTCATGGGATGTGCAGGAGCAAAAAAGTATCATATGGTGTATAATCAGACATAGTATATTAAATTTCGGCTTAAATTGCTATCTTTTAGGTATTAGGACAGATGTCATCCGACTTTATTAAAGAAAAAATAAAAGACAAACCCATAGATAAAAAGAAGCTCGCGAAAAAACTGGGATATACAGCGCTTTTCGCAGTCGTATTCGGGGCGGTATCCGCATTGGTCTTTGGGGCAGTATACTCTCACATAAGACCGGATGAGACACCGGAAGTGAGAGAAGTGGATCTGACCGGACCGGAGGGAGGGTCCCTGTCAGATGACGAGGTACTTTCAGGAGACGAGATATCTCAGGATGGCAGTACGGTCTCTGTAGGCTATGCACCAAGCCTTTCCTCAAACGAAACAGAGGAGGATGCGGCACTGTCTGAAAATCTGATCTCAGAGAGTGATAACAGTGCGGCTCAGACTGTCGTCAACAATATAACAAATAAGCTGGACCTTACACCGGAGAGCTATGCCAAGCTCCATCGTAAGCTGCATGAGGTGGCGCTGGATGCAGAGAAGGCCATTGTCACAGTGACTGCCACAACTACGGATACGGACTGGTTTGAAAATACATTTGAAAACGGAAACTCATCTGCGGGAGTGATAATCGCCGATAACGGCAGACAGCTGCTGATCCTGACGGACAGCAAAGTGACGGAGAATGCGGAAGAGATATCCGTGAGATTTGTCGATGATATCGTAGCAAAAGCGAAGATAATCAAGACAGACCCGGACACATCCCTGCAGATAATAGGCGTAGAACTTACGGATATAGGAGATGAGACAAAAAGACACATAGAAAGCGCAAGTCTGGGTTCCACCACTTATGCATCTACGGTCGGTACACCGGTCATCGCCATAGGCTCTCCTCTCGGATTGCAGGGGTCTGAAGGATACGGTCTCATCACTTCGATGTCCCAGGAAGAGGAAATGAGTGATTTCAATGTACATCTTCTTACCACGGATATATACGGATCCGAGAATGCATCAGGTGTGATCATTGATTACAACGGGAAGGTCCTTGGTGTGATAACCACCGCCTATCAGACAAGAGATACATCGAACCTGATAACCACATACTCGATCTCTGATATAAAGGATGTGATAGAGAATCTGGCAAACGGCAAAGACAGGGCCTACCTCGGAGTGGTAGGGACCAGCGTAACCGAAGAGGCAGCCACTGCACATGATATGCCAAAGGGCGCATATGTAATAAATGTAGATGCAGACTCACCTGCCATGAAGGCCGGCATACAGAGCGGAGATGTGATCACCCGACTCGGTACGCAGAACATAGTGGACTACTCGGATTATACCAAGGCTCTGACAGAGCTTGCGCCGGGGATAGAGACCGTCGTGACCGTGCAGAGATTTTCACGCGGTGATTATACAGAGATGACATTTGAAACTGAATTGTCAAAAAAGTAGAAACGGGATGAACAGGAGAAGACCATGAAATATCTGAACGAACTGGCTGAGGGTGATAAGGTATCTGCCGTATATCTTTGTAAAAAGGCGGCAACACTCACCACAAAGAACGGAAAAGAATATATGAGTCTGACCCTGATGGACAAGACGGCAAATACTGATGCGAAGATCTGGGATCCGGATTCCGAGGGGATAGGGGATTTCGATGAGCTGGATTATATCAGTATCATCGGAGACGTGACGGTATTCAACGGTGCCATACAGATAAATATCAGAAGACTCAGAAGAGCGGAAGACGGAGAATACAATCCGTCAGATTACCTGCCCATGTCGCCCTATGATGCTGACGGCATGTATACGCAGCTGAAGAATGTGATAGAGACAGTAAAGAACCCCTACCTTAATCAGCTGCTTAAGAGCTTTTTTACAGATGACAGGGAATTCATAGAATCATTCAGGAAGAGTTCGGCAGCAAAGACCGTGCACCATGGGTTTGTAGGCGGACTTATACAACATACACTGGCGGTCACCAGACTTTGTAAGTATTACACGAAAGCATATACCGTGCTGGATCATGACCTTCTGATCTCGGCTGCTCTGCTGCATGATATCGGTAAGGTAAGAGAACTGACAAGATTTCCGGAGAATGATTATTCCGATGAGGGACAGCTGCTCGGGCACATTTATATGGGGGCGGAAATGGTCGCTGAAAACGCAAAGAAGATAGAAGGCTTTCCGACAAAGCTTCTTACAGAATTACAACACTGTATACTGGCCCATCATGGCGAGCTGGAATTCGGATCACCAAAGACACCGGAGCTTATAGAAGCGTATGCCCTGCACATGGCAGATAATACGGATGCGAAGATGGAAACCTTCCTTGAGGCTGTGAGCGGAAAAGAGCCCGATAAGTGGCTCGGAATAAACCGTCCGCT
>JAEEGO010000012.1 GCA_016280355.1 Lachnospiraceae bacterium
ATAGATGCCATGTTCGGTATATCTCTTAACCGACCGATCGAGGGCGTGTATGAAAAGGCTGTAGACTATATCAATGAATGCCACAGGATGGGAGCCATGGTCATAGCTTTGGATATCCCGTCGGGTGTGGAAGCAGGAACGGGACAGCTTATGGGAGCTGCGGTAATGGCCGATACCACCGTTGCCTTTGCTGCTTTCAAGGCCGGACATCTGCTTTTTCCCGGTGCGATGTATTCGGGAGAGGTGGTGCTCAAGGATATCGGCATACCCGAGTCCGTACTTGATGAGAGAGCAGACATACATATCTTTCATGACAGGGAGATCAGCCTTCCGGCCAGGAGTCCGTATACTAACAAGGGATCTTATGGCAAGATCCTTATCATAGCAGGATCGAAAGGGATGGCAGGAGCTGCGATACTCTGTGCAGAGGCGGCACTCCGCTCGGGATCCGGGATGGTCATGGTCTATACCGATGAGAGCAACAGACAGATCGTGCAAACCGCTCTGCCTGAAGCCATAGTGACTACCTACAACGGAGAGAAGAAGCTTGACGCGGCGGGCCGCAAGGCTTTGGATGAGGCTTTCTCATGGTGTGATACCGTTGCTATAGGGCCCGGTCTTTCAAAGTCAGACAGTGCAAGAGAGATACTGGCATATACTTTAGAGCATGCAGGAGTACCCATAGTGATAGATGCCGATGCTCTTAATATCATAGCCTCTGATGCAGGGATACTTGCTGATTCATCAGCGGATGTTATCATCACACCGCATGTCGGTGAGATGTCAAGACTCACAGGCATAGCAACTGAAGAGATAGCAAAACACCTTATCTCCACGGCACAGGACTTCTCCAAGTCCTACGGAGTCATTACCGTACTCAAGGATGCAAGGACAGTGATAAGCTCTGCCAAAGGCGATGTGATCATTAATATAAACGGAAACAACGGAATGGCTACGGCAGGCTCGGGAGATGTGCTCACGGGTATCATAGCTTCCGTGAGGGGCAGGGACATAGACAGCTTTACGGCTGCCGCACTCGGCTGTGCACTGCACGGTCGTGCCGGAGATGCGGCCAAAACGGCACTCGGTGCCGACCATATGATAGCGGGGGATATCATCAAGTATATAAGATGATACGGTCTGCAAAAAAAATAACTGATGCACGCCGGCCGGTGCCTGAAAAAAATATCAAAGGCCGCAGTGCAAGAAGAGAACAATTATGAAGGAAAATAAAAGACTATATCTGAAGATCGATCTGGATGCCATAAGATTTAACCTGGAGAGCATGTATCACAACCTGAAGCCGGGTACAAAGATGCTCGCAGTGGTCAAGACCGATGCATACGGCCACGGAGCGGTAGCCGTCTCAAAAGAGATAGAAGACACAGACTACCTCTGGGGCTTTGCAGTAGCTACCGATGAGGAAGCTCTTATACTCAGGCATAACGGAATCAAAAAGCCGATCCTCGTACTGGGATACACTTTCAAGGAAAGTTATGAGGATATCGTGGCAAATGACATACGCCCGGTCGTCTTCAAGGAAGACATGGCACGGGAGCTTTCTGAAGAAGCTGTGAAGCAGGGTAGGAAGGTATATTTCCATCTCGGAGTGGAGACCGGCATGGGACGTATAGGTGTGCCTTCCGATGAAAGCAGTCTGGAACTCGTAAAGAGGATAGCCTCTCTTCCGAATGTGGAAATGGAAGGGATCTTCACTCACTTCTCCAAGGCTGATATGACAGACAAAGGCTTTACATATGAACAGCTTGAGAGATTTGAAAGATTTATCGGTATACTGCATGAAGCAGGAATTGATTTTTCCATCCATCATGCATCCAACTCTGCCGGTATAGTTGAGATACCCGAAGCAAATATGGATATGGTAAGAGCAGGCATTACTCTCTACGGACTCTGGCCTTCATCGGAAGTCGAGCACAAAATAGAGCTCAGGCCGGCACTTGCCCTCAAATCCCATATAGTTTATATTAAGGAAGCCCAGCCGGGCTATGAAGTAGGCTACGGAGGCACCTGGAAAGCTGAGCGGTCTTCCAGGATAGCGACCATACCCGCAGGCTACGGTGACGGATATCCGAGGGGGCTTTCCGGCAAAGGATATGTGCTCATACACGGTAAAAAGGCACCGATCACCGGAAGGATATGCATGGATCAGGTCATGGTCGATGTTACAGACATACCTGAATGCAGTGATTATGATGAAGTGACGCTTATAGGACGTGACGGCGATGAGGAGATCACCGTTGAGTCGCTTGCAGATATGTACGGCGGCTTCAACTATGAGATTGTGTCATGCTTCACCAAGAGAGTACCGAGGGTATACTACAGAGGAGATGATCCGGTAGCTACGATGAATTACTTCTCTGATTTCAATACAACTGATGTATAAAAGGTAATGATAGGCAGGTTATTCAAAGATAAGTCCGGTAAAGAGGACAGATACGAGAACGAGATCAAGTCCATAGTCTCCGAAGGCACCGATACGGGTGAGATGGAAGAGGCGGAAGCAAAGATGATACAGAGGGTCTTTGAGTTTGATGACAAGACCGCTCACGATATCATGACACACCGCGAAGAGATAAATGCCATAGAGGATACCACTCCTCTTTCAGAATGTATAGACATCATACTGGACGGATCAAATACAAGATATCCCGTATATCACGAGAATATTGACGGTATCCTCGGCACCATACATATGAAGGATGCCATCAGGACAGGCAGGGATCAGAGTCTTTCGGATAAGCCCGTAGGCGAGATCGAAGGCCTTATAAAGCAGGTGGCTTTCGTGCCTGAGACAAGAAAGATAGACGAGCTCTTCGCCGTGATGCAGGCAAAGAAGACTCACCTCGTGATAGTCGCGGACGAGTATGGACAGACTTCGGGGCTGGTCACTCTGGAAGATATACTCGAGGAGCTTGTCGGAGATATACTCGATGAATACGATGACGAAGAAGTGGACATCCGTAAGGTCAGCGAGGATGTGTATATAGTAAGGGGACTGACGCCTCTGGCAGATATAGAAGAGAGGATAGGTATCCATTTTGAAGATGAAGAGGTGGAGACACTGAATGGTTTTCTTACTGGCGTCCTCGGTCATGTACCGAGATCAGGAGAGATCTTCGAGACTGACTATGGGGGCTACAACTTCCATGTGATATCCATAAGCAATCATGTCATACAATCAGTAAGAGTAAAAAAGGAGAGATGATACAATGTCAGGACATTCAAAATTTGCAAATATCAAGCATAAGAAAGAAAAGAACGATGCCGCAAAGGGCAAGATCTTTACCATAATAGGACGTGAGATCGCTGTCGCAGTCAAGGAGGGCGGTCCGGATCCCGCAAACAACTTCAAGCTTGCTACCGTTATAGCCAAGGCTAAGGCAAACAACATGCCAAACGATACGATAGAGCGCGGCATCAAGAAGGCTTCAGGCGATGCGGGCAATGTAAACTATGAGTTCTGTACATATGAGGGTTACGGTCCCGCAGGAATAGCGATCATAGTCAATGCTCTTACGGATAACAAGAACAGGACTGCGGCAAATGTACGCGCAGCCTTCTCAAAGGGCAAGGGCAACATGGGAACTCCCGGATGTGTATCATTCATGTTTGATGAGAAGGGACAGATCATTGTCGATAAGGAAGAGTGCGATCTTTCAGCAGACGATCTGATGATGCTTGCACTGGATTCCGGTGCCGAGGACTTCTCGGAGGAAGATGATTCATTTGAGATAATCACGGATCCCGGTGAGTTCGACAGTGTCAGGGAGAAGCTTGAAAAGGAAGGCATCGCCATGGTTTCCGCCGAGGTGGTCATGCTTCCCCAGAACTATGTGACAGTAAACAGCGAAGAAGACAAGACAGCACTTACAAGGCTTTTGGATATACTGGATGAGGACGATGATGTCCAGGCAGTATATCACAACTGGGATGAATAAAGACTGAATGGGTATTGACGAAGAGGTTCTGCCGGAACCGTTTTCCGAAAAGAATATAGACGGTACACCGTTATCAGGGCCGGATCCGGGCGGCTCACTCTTCAGGTCCGCCTCTTCCGATCTTGACAGGAGACGCGGTGAGAGACGCCAGACTGACAGGAGAAATATACCATATCAGCCGCAGATGACATATCAGTCCGGTAACAGCGGCGAACAGAACATCTACAGCTCTGAAGCTGCAAGACGTGAGGCTGATCGTGCTTCTTCCATGTCCTTCAATGACGGATACGGTCAGGCTTCCTCTTATGCTCAGACTCCGACACATGCTGCAAGTCAGATCCCGACACCACCTGTGGCAAGTCAGCCTCAGCCGGCTGCGAGGACACCCGATCCTGTGCCTCAGTCTGCACCGGCAGCTACAGTCACGGCAACGATCAGATCATCCGATGATGACTATGGATACAGCATCCAGGATTCAGGTGCGGGCCATGATGATTACGGATATTCGGGCTCCGGCGTAAGCAGAGTCGCAGAAGAGACCAGATTCGAGCCTCCTGTGGATGAAAAGCCGGGTATGATACCGAATCCTATGAAGATGCCTCCGGTAAAGGTGAAGAGCAGTCTGGATTACGATTATGATTACGACTCGGATATCGGTGATGATGCCGGGTATGACTATGATTATGACACGGATGACAGTTCCGCCGGATTTGATTCTTTCGGGTCGGCTTCTTTCGGATCGGCTTCTTTCGGATCTGACTCCTTTGGTTCGGATTCATTTGAAACGAGGTCTGCAGCATCCGAGCCTTCCGGTTTCAGTTCTTTCGGCTCCGGGTCATTAGGATCCGATACTGCAGATGATGCCGACTATGGCTCTTTTGATATCGGAGCAGACGATGACTACGGTATGGATGTAGATATAGATGATGATGATGACTACAGGTAAAAGCCTAAGATGAAGATATACATCAGATCGCCTCTCGAGGTGTGCCATTACAATATATACAGCGATAAGATACGGAAAGATATTAGGCTGGCGGTACTCGCGGATCTGCACAACTGTATGTTGGAGGATAACGGAGACCGGCTTTTTCATGTGATAGCAAAAGAAGAGCCGGATCTTGTAGTGATTGCCGGAGATCTGTATGGCGGAAGCTACGGAGACGATCCTTCCAAAGTATCTGATTTTCTTGTGAGGCTCACTGAAGCCTATCCCGTGATATACGGCATGGGCAATCATGAGCGAAAGACCATAGACAAGAAAGAAAAGATCTTAAGGAGCGGCCTGAACGAGTACAGATCACAGAGAGTGGAGATGAAACGAGGCCTTAAGAGGGCAGGCATCAGGATATTGAGCAATACATACAGGATACTTGAAGATGCCAATATCAAGATCACCGGACTGGATCTGCCTTCATCATATTTCAGACATTTCACCTATATTCCTCTTGAGGAGGGAAAGGTTGAAGAGCTGATAGGCGGACTTGACGAGAAATATTATAATATATTGATCGCGCATGATCCGACGCATTTTAAGTGTTACAGTGATTACGGATCGGATCTGGTACTTTCGGGGCATCTGCACGGCGGTGTAATGAGGCTACCGTATCTTGGAGGTGTGATCTCCCCGAACGGAGCTATTTTCCCGAAATATGATGCCGGGAAATATAAAAGGAAGAAATCCGTAATGCTCGTATCAAAAGGACTCGGTATGCACACGATACATGTGAGGGTCAATGATCCCACGGAATTGATGATCGTTGATCTGTGGAAAGAGACTGATGATGACTGAACTTGAATTTAAGCTTGAAAAGTTTGAGGGACCTCTCGACCTGCTGCTCCACCTGATAGATAAGAACAAGGTGGATATCTATGATATACCTATTTCTCTTATCACCGAGCAGTACATGGAATATCTCGAGCATATGAAGGAAGAAGAGTATGACATGGACACGATGTCGGAGTTCCTTGTCATGGCTTCCACTCTGCTTGATATCAAGTGCAGGATGCTTCTTCCGAAGGAGAAGAACGAAGAGGGCGAGGAGATAGATCCCAGGACTGAGCTCGTCCAGAGACTCCTCGAGTACAAGATATACAAGTATGCTTCCCTTGAGCTGCGTGATATGAGAGTCGATGCAAGCCATGCTCTTTTCAAGAACAGCTCAATGCCTGAAGAAGTACTGAATATGGAAATACCCATTGATTATGAAAAGCTCGTCGGTGATACGACATTAAAGAAGCTGAACAGCATCTTTGACGAGCTGATGAAGCGGCAGGAAGATAAGATAGACCCTGTACGTTCAAAGTTCGGTACGATAGAGAAAGAGGAGATCGATACCGAGGCAAAGGTCCAGTATATACGTGAATTTGCACGCGGAAGAGAGAGATTCTCTTTCAGAGAGCTTCTTGAGAACGCAGGATCAAAGGCTGAGATCATCGTATCTTTCCTGTGTATACTCGAGATGATGAAGAACGGTGAGATAAGCGCCGTACAGTCGGATATTGATTCGGATATAGATATAGTAGTAAATGAGATCGCAGATGACAGCGTCACAGCCGCAGATAGCGGTGAGGAGGAAGGATAAATGGATACGAATAAGCTTGCGGCAGTCATAGAGGGTGTACTCTTTGCCACCGGAGATGCCGTCTCCGTGGAAAAGCTTGCCGAGATAACTGAAAGCACAAAGGCTGAGATAGAAAAAGCATCGGAACAGCTGCAGAGTGATTATGAAGCTGAGGGAAGAGGCATCATGCTCACCCATGTGGATTCCAAGCTTCAGCTTTGTACCAAGTCGGAGCTCTATCCGTATCTTTCCGATGTGGCAAAGATCAAGAAAGACTATAAGCTGACTGATATCATGCTTGAGACTTTGTCTATAGTGGCTTACAAGCAGCCTGTCACCAAGCTTCAGGTGGAAGCGATCAGAGGTGTAAACTCCGACCATGCAGTCAACAGACTCGTGGAGTACGGTCTTGTAAAGGAGCTTGGAAGGCTCGATGCCCCCGGACGTCCGATCCTTTTCGGTACTACCGATGAGTTCCTTCGTGCTTTCGGCGTTGACTCTCTGGATGACCTGCCGGAGATCGCTCCCGAGCATGTCGAAGAGTTTCGTGAGGAGGCCGAGGAAGAGGCAGAAGAAAAGCTCAATCTCGGGATCTGATTTAATGCTCGAACTTCATACATATAGTTTTGCGAAGACATTGTGAGCCTCGTTGTGGATCCTAAAAGTGCTCGATGTCAGGTACGCAGGTACACGGATGTACCTGCGAGCTGCAACTGAGCATGGATGCGAATTTGCAGCGGTACCGTGAACAGGCATCAGCTCATATGCACTTTTTTAGAGCCACAGAGGCGGAACATGCGGAGCAAAAGCTATATGTCTGAAGTTCGAGCTTTCTACACAGTATAAAATGCCTGCTGGATGATATATATCGAAAGCAGGCATAGAATTAGTTTAAAGAAATGTTTGATTGAAATAGGATTTGTGCTATACTTGGAATACTGCGACGCTTTCCGGGAGAAGTCTCGGATTTTCAGCATATATAATACAATTCATAGACGGAGGTAAAAGATGAGCAATCTCACAAACAGCTCAGCGGGCAGAAGGATAGCAGCTCTGCTCGACGAAAACAGTTTCGTGGAGATAGGTGCAAAGGTCACAGCCCGCAGCACTGATTTCAACCTCGAAACAAAGAAGGCTCCCGGCGACGGTGTCATGACCGGATACGGCCTTATCGATGGGAATCTCGTATATGTGTACAGTCAGGACGCATCAGTCCTCGGCGGTGCAGTTGGAGAGATGCACGCAAAGAAGATCGTGAATCTCTACCACATGGCTCTTAAGACAGGTGCTCCTGTAATCGGCCTTATCGATTCCGCAGGACTCAGACTGGAAGAGTCAACCGATGCACTCAATGCATTCGGCCGCATCTATCACAATCAGGTGATGGCAAGCGGTGTGATCCCTCAGATCACAGCCGTTTTCGGTAACTGCGGCGGCGGACTCGCACTCATTCCCGGACTTACAGACTTCACCTTCATGGAAGGCGACAAGGCAAAGCTTTTCGTCAACTCACCCAACGCAATAAAGGGCAACTACGAAGAGAAGTGCGATACCGCAGCAGCAAAGTTCCAGAGCGAAGAGTCAGGACTTGCTGATTTTGTCGGAAGCGAAGACGAGGTCCTTGGAGGCATCAGAGAGCTCATCACTTTCCTTCCTTCAAATAATGAAGAAGAAGCACTTGTTGACTGCGATGATGATCTCAACAGAGCATCGGCAGCAATTTCAGCCTGCGCAGGCGATACAGCAGCAGCATTTGCCGAGATCGCAGATGACAACGTATATCTTGAGATCAAGAAGGACTATGGCAAGAA
>JAEEGO010000106.1 GCA_016280355.1 Lachnospiraceae bacterium
AAAGAAGGTAAGGCAAAGCATGAGTATGTATCATGCGCAATACCCGATGCTCTCTTCGAGGAGATCAAGAAGATCGTGCCTCCCGAGGAGATGGAGAAGGCAGTCTTCAATGATGACAAGCAGGCTCGTGAGGAGGCTGTAGCCAAGGTCCAGGAGAAGATCCAGGAGGCTCTTGCAGATAACGAAGAGTGGTCGGCTCTTGTTCCCGATGCAGTATATCAGTATCAGAAGAAGACCGTACGTAAGATGATCCTCAAGGATCACAAGAGACCTGACGGCAGAGATATCAAGCAGATCAGACCTCTTGCAGCAGAGGTGGATATCATCCCCAGGACACACGGCTCAGCAATGTTCACAAGAGGACAGACTCAGATCTGCGATATCATCACTCTTGCTCCTCTTTCAGAGAAGCAGAAGGTGGACGGTCTCGATGTGAACATCACCGAGAAGAGATACATACATCAGTACAATTTCCCTTCATATTCCGTTGGTGAGACGAAGGTATCGAGAGGACCGGGACGTCGTGAGATAGGTCACGGAGCTCTGGCTGAGAAGGCTCTCGTGCCCATGCTTCCTTCAGAGGAGGAGTTCCCTTATGCGATCCGTGCCGTATCCGAGACTTTCGAGTCAAACGGTTCTACATCACAGGCATCTGTCTGTGCTTCATGTATGGCACTCATGGCTGCAGGCGTACCTCTTAAGAAGCAGGTGGCAGGTATCTCATGCGGACTTGTGACAGGTGATACAGATGATGATTTCATCGTGCTCACCGATATCCAGGGTCTGGAGGATTTCTTCGGCGATATGGACTTCAAGGTGGCAGGTACTCACGAGGGTATCACGGCTATACAGATGGATATCAAGATCCACGGTCTCACACGTCCTATAGTGGAGCAGGCTATCCGCCAGTGCCACGAGGCAAGAGACTATATCATGAATGAGATCATGACTCCTGCTATTGCAGAGCCCAGGAAGCAGGTCAGCAAGTATGCTCCCAAGATCATACAGATCACCATCGATCCCGAGAAGATCGGTGATGTGGTCGGACAGAGGGGCAAGACCATCAATGAGATCATCGCACGTACAGGCGTTAAGATCGATATCACTGACGACGGTGCTGTATCTGTATGCGGCACGGAGCAGGAGATGATGGACAAGGCTATAGAGATGGTGCAGATGATAGCTTCCGACTACGAGGAGGGACAGTTCTATGAGGGAACCGTCGTATCCATCAAGGAGTTCGGTGCGTTCGTAGAGTTCGCTCCCGGCAAGGAGGGAATGGTACACATCTCCAAGATCGCTGATCGCAGGATCGACAGGGTGGAGGATGTGCTCACGCTCGGAGATCATGTCAGGGTGAAGTGCCTTGGTAAGGACCGCATGGGCCGCATGAGCTTCTCCATCAAAGATGCAAAATGAGCCCTTTGGCTCATTTTGAGCCCCGATTAGACGCGCCGAGCGCGGCTGGGGCCGGGGCTTAGATCTAAACAAACACATAGATCAGTCCGGCGGCTGATATATAAGCCCTAACTAAAGTTAAAAAAAGACTCATGTTGTGCTATCATAGCTGCATGAGTCTTTTTCTATTTGTTACGGCAATAATTCTGCTCATCGCGGGTCATATGGTGAAGGCGGGGAGACAGAAGCTTTTCGCGGATTTCTATGAGGATGTGAAACCGGTAGTCTTTAACGAGGGGCTTGCTGCAGGGTATCTGGTGAACCTTGTGGTGCCCTTCAGGCTGGGAGATCTGCTCCGTGCCTTCATAGTGGGGCGCAGGATGAGGAACGGCTTTTCTTTTGCGTTTGCAACCGTAGTCGTGGACAGGATACTTGATGTCGTAGTCGTTGGCTTTATTTATCTGGCTTTGTATATAGTCAGTCCTTCAGTGGGCTTTGATACCGGCAGATCAGCCTTCTTCTACATGCTGCTGTCGCTTGTGGCGCTGATACTCATAGCTGCGGTGACCTTTGCAAGACGCGGCGTGAAGAAGGTCATAAGGTTTTTCACCGGAATATTCAATGAGAAGATAGAGCTTACGCTGATGTTTTTCTTCTGGTCGATCATCACGGCTTTCAGGGACATGGCTGTTAAGATGGCAAAGAGGAGACTTGCACTCTATACCCTCATCATGTGGGGACTCTATATTGCATCTTATTATGTGATATCACTGGTACTGCGCGGTATGGGCGGAGATGCTTCACTGATGTATGTCTTCTCGTATCTTTTCTCGAGCTCCAGCATAGACAAGGGAACGCTCACGGGCGGATATATAGATACGGTAATGGTGGCGTATCTTGCTATATCCGCCGGGCTGTTGCTGGTGATAAGCATCGTATTTGATATCGCTGTAAGAAAGAAGCGCGGGACGGCTGCAGGAGACGATGCCGTGGCGGATACGTGTGAAAATAGCGGCGATGAGGTCACGGAGAAGACACTGATGCTGCTGCCGCAGGTGCATGAGGCTGACAGAAGGACTTTCCTTGAGAACTATTTCGAAGCTGACAGGACATCCTATGTAAGAGGCTATCTGGAGGCCAATAACGACATACAGATAATAAGTGATTATTCGGCGGGATCAAACGCGACTACGCTGCTCGCGATAAAAGACGGCAGGACCATATTCCGCAAGTATGTGGTGGGAAGTGATGCGGACAAGCTGCATGATCAGGTGGAGTGGATACGTCGCTACGGAGAGCAGCTGCCTCTGCCGGAGATACTTGAAGAGAAGAAGGAAGAGGGGATGACACTCTATGATATGCCGGCTGTTACGGGCGGCATGGGTTTCTTTGAATACATACATACCAATCCGGTGGATCAGTCCTTAGGGATACTGAAGAAAGTCTGTGAGAAGCTGGAGCAGGGACTGTACGGTGTATCAGGGATGCAGGAGGCGGAGAATGGCGTGTCCGTTGAAGACAGTGCGGAGAAGACAGGAGACACTGAGAGCGGCAGGAGCAGCAGGAGCGACAGTGCAGGGGCAGGCATTACAGCGGTCGACATATATATAGAAGAAAAGGTGCTGAAGAATATAAAGCTCATAGAGGAGAACCACAGGCTGTCAGAGCTTCTGAAGTACGAAGAAGTGGTGATAAACGGCAGAAGAGTAAAGGGGTTTCCCGAGCTTAAAAGGCAGATGAGCCGCGAGAGCTTAAAGGAAGTTTTCGCCTCGGATGTAGAATCTCCTATACACGGGGATGTGACAGTGGAGAATATAGTCACGGTACCTGTATCCGACCGGTATCCCGATGGCTACTATCTGATAGATCCGAATACCGGCAATATCCTTGACTCCAGATACATAGATATCGCCAAGATACTGCAGTCTCTGCACGGGGGCTATGAGTTCCTGATGCGTACCGAAAGATGCAGGGTGTCGGGAAACGAGATACAGTTCATGTCCGGCATGTCGAAAGCCTACAGGGATCTCTATCGCGGATACAGGGCATATCTGGAGAGCAGATACGACGAGAAAGCCATGAGGAGTATCAGATATCACGAAATGGTCAACTGGCTGCGTCTCATGCCCTACAAGCTAGAGAAGAACCCGCAGACCGCGGCGGTCTTTCTGGCAGGTCTGCTGCTCACAGCAGAGGATATCATATAGATAAAAAGAGACACTGGAGGACCTCTGTGTGTTCAAAACAGTGTAAAAAGCATCAAAATTCGTGCGGGATCGATCTTCTCGTAAGTTTCTGCTAACATTACCCCGAAAAAACTTAACTAAGTCGGTTTCAATGCTCGATGAGTATTGACAGCATTTGAATATGAATGTTATTATTCATTATTGGCACTGATTATGTCAACGAGTACATCAAGCATAATTAAAGGAGCAGAACGTGGATAATCTTAGAATCAAAAAGATCATGGCTATAGGTATCGCCGGTATACTGGCGACCGGTGTATTGTATGGATGCGAGGCTCCTTTACCGGGGAAGAGCGTCTCAGACGATGAGGCGGCTACAGAGGCGGAGGATGAGAGCGTCGAGGTCATGGTACAGACTCCCGAACAGAAAAACATCACCCTCAGTTCCAATTTCTCGGCTACGGTTACGGCTGAAAGCGAAGTGAAGGTGATACCGCTCATAAGCGCGGAGGTTGTGGAAAAGAACTTCGAGGTGGGTGATCACGTTAATGAAGGAGATCTTCTGTTCAGGATGGATGACGAGGCGCTGCAGATAGCACTGAAGCAGGCACAGGCGCAGGTGACAACGGCACAGGCGAGTCTGAAGTCGTCCACGGCCACAGCAGAAGCTACCAAAGCGAAGGCAAACGTTGACAGGGCACAGGCCACGGCGACGGTGGGAGAGATGCCCTATTCCGACAAACAGATGGACAGATCCGTGGACTCCGCCTATGTGAGTAAGGTCGGCTCAAATAATTCACGCAAGGATGCGGGTGATGCAGTTGATCTTGCGAAGACGACTCTGGATGATTACAAAAAGGCGAGAGATGTTGCAGAAAAAAACCGCAACGAAAAAGAGGCCGCATATAAGGCTGATCCGACCGAGGCCAAAAAGAAGGCCTACGAGGACGCCGAGGAGACATACAGGGCTGCAAAGAGAAGCGTGGAGCAGGCAGAGGATACGGTTGATGCAAAAAAGAGAGATGCACACAAGGCCGAGCTGGATTATTATCTGAGCGAAGAGGACTATGGTCTCGCAACACAGAAACGCGATAACTATTATCTCTACGACAGAACAACGACAATGTTCGGAGCTTATGCACAGGCAGTGGGAGCCAATGCTTCGGATGTAGGTGCAGATGCATCGGTGACGACATCCAGGGCCAGCGTCCAGACAGCACAGGCAGGGCTGGAGTCGGCGAAGCTGAACCTTGAGCATGCCAATGTCACAGCTCCTGTCAGCGGAACCATCACAGCGATCAATGTCACCCTTCACAACATGGCATCGACACAGAATCCTGCTTATACCATACAGAGTGATGCACCGTGTAAGGTGGTGTTCTATGTGGCAGAGGAGACCGTGAAGAGCATAACGCCCGGTACGGATGCAGTGGTCACCAAGAACGGCAGGGATTATACGGCGAGGATAACCAACGTATATGACACCATAGATCCGGATACGGGACTCTTCAAGGTGGAGGCCGGCGTGACCGGACAGGGGGCATCGGACCTCATAGCAGGCTCCAGCGTGTCCATCAGGACGATAACCAGGAGATCCGACAATGCACTCGCGGTACCTATTGATTCTGTGTATTATGACGGTGACAAGCCGTTCCTGTATGTGGCAGACGGAGATACAGCGAGAAAGGTATATGTGGTCACGGGCCTGTCGGATGATACAGCTCTGGAGATAACAGACGGGATCACTGCCTCAGACAGGGTTATCATCACATACAACGGAAAGCTGAGAGACGGCACGGCGCTGAAGGTGACCGAGGCTCCCTCGGATAATAAAGATACAGGTGATGTAGAACAAGCAGCAGGTGCAGGAGAGATCGAATGAAGGGACTGGTAAAAGGATCAATAAACAGACCGGTCAGCGTACTGATGTGCATCATCGCTCTGGTGGTGTTCTTTATCACATCTATGACAAAGATCTCACTGAAGCTGAATCCGGACATTACGATGCCGATAATTGTGGTGATCACGCCCTATCCCGGAGCTTCGCCTGAAGAAGTGGATGAGCTGGTATCGGCCAGGATCAGCAATGCCTGCGAATCTCTGAGCGGCGTCAAGAATATCCTGACCTATTCAAATGAGGGCATTTCGGAGGTAGAGATCGAGTATAATTACGGCCAGAACATGGACAAGGCCTACAACGATCTGAGAGAGGCAGTTGACGGAGTGAAGTCCGAACTGCCGCAGGATGCCAAGGCATCTACCCTCATTGAGGCCGATCTGGAAAATTTCACGAGCGATATGACGCTGTCCGTCACCGGCAAGACAGATATGGTGGATGTGCGTTCAGAGGTGGAGAACAATGTGGTCCCCGAGCTCAAAAAGGCGGCAAATCTCGCCAAGGTCGATGTGAGCGGAGGAGATGAGAGATATATCAGGATACAGGTGGTGCCGGAGTATCTGCAGCAGTACGGACTGAGCCTGTCGGGCATAGCATCTGCCATAGGCGCAACGAACTTTTCCATGCCTGCGGGTACAGCTTCCTATGGAGACCAGGCCATGAACCTGTCCGCTGAAGTGAAATACGACACCATGGCCAAGCTCGAAAAGGTCCCGATCACCACGGCGAAGGGACAGACCATATATCTGAGTGATATCGCTACCGTTAAATACGGAGTATCCGACAAAACATCCCTGTCGAGATACATGGGGAGCGAGGATGTCAGCGTAACCCTCAAAAGGAAACAGTCTGCTTCACCCGTGTCACTTTCCAGAGAGATCAAGCCTATGCTGGACAGCATCAGGGAAAAGAACCCCAACCTGAACATAGTGATCGAAGATGATGCTGCCGATACGATCATAGACACACTGAAAGGTGTGGCGAAGACCATGATTCAGGCAATATTGCTCGCCATGCTCATCATATTCGTTTTCTTTGGTGACCTGAAGGGCTCTCTAATAGTGGGAAGCACCATGCCTATATCCATAATGGCGTCGATCATCTGTATGCAAATGGCAGGGATCTCACTGAATATCGTCACAATGGCTGCCTTGATCATTGCCATAGGTATGATGACTGATAATGCTGTGGTGGTCATAGAAATGTGCTTCAGAAGACATCAGGCCGGATTGTCGTTCAAAGACGCGGCATATGAGGGAACCGTGATAGTGATGAACGCAGTCATCGGCTCTACCATCACCACTCTGGTGGTCTATTTCCCTCTTACCATGATGCAGGGTATGCTGGCACAGATGTTCAGGCCGCTGGCGCTCACCATCATTTTCTCTCTGACTGCATCGCTGATATCGGCCATACTCCTGATTCCCATATGCTTCGCTACATATAAGCCTGTAGAGCACAGGGATATCATCACCAACAGGATACTCAAAAAGGTATCCAGGAGATACAGAAGAGTTCTGAGATTTGCGCTGAAGTGGAAGAAGATGGTGCTGCTTGCTTCTGTCCTGCTGCTGATAGTCACGGTGTTCCTTGCTACATTCCTGAAGACTTCACTGTATCCGGCGAATGATGAGGGAAATATAAGTATCGAGCTGACTTTCAGACCCAATCTGGATATCGAGGCTATGGACGGCACTGTACGGGAGATAGAGAAGTTTGTGGCAGACAGCGGATACGTCAAGAGCTACAACTCGAGTGTTTCGAGAGAGGACTCTACGGGCAGTATCACGGCCCATAAGATAAAGGAGCTTGATATCACTACTCAGGAGGTAGTGGATAAATGGAATGTGGAACTGAGAAATATATCGCCCATATGTGAGGTGCATGTATCGGCAGC
Organism: Lachnospiraceae bacterium; assembly: GCA_016280355.1. Taxonomy (GTDB): domain Bacteria; phylum Bacillota; class Clostridia; order Lachnospirales; family Lachnospiraceae; genus NK4A144. The sequence continues at coordinate 7,379 of JAEEGO010000106.1, forward strand.
GTCATCAGGCATGGGGTCAAATGATGCAATGCAGGAATATGACATCACAGCGAACAGTCTGGATGAGCTGAAGGATGCATCAAACGAGCTGGTGGAGAAGCTGGAGGCGACGGAGGGAGTATTGTATGTCACCTCGACCTTTAAGGACGCAGGCACCAAGGCAAATGTTGAGATAGATCCGGTCCTGGCTTCGGCAAAGGGATTTTCCGCAAAGGAGCTGGCAGATCTGGTCTATAAGAATATGTCTGGAGCAAAGGCAACTGATATCACCATAGACAATAAGAAATACGATGTCAGGGTCAAATATCCTGACGGATACTTTGATACTGTCGGAGACGTGGAGAACATGAGCTTCGTTAACTCCAAGGGAGTGAGTGTGCCTCTGACGGAGATGGCAAAGATCACTTTTGAGGCTGCACCCATTACTGTCAACAGGCAGGACGGAAGGTTCATAGACAATATCAAAGTCACCATGACTGCCGCTACAAAGGATGATGTGGTGGAAGTACTGAATGGCATTGTGGATGACTTTATAGCTTCAGACGACAGGGTGACTCCTATGGACAGCCAGGAGGACAGAATGATGAAGGAAGAGCTCACCGCAGCCGCTGTTGCCATTGCGATAGCCATCTTCCTTGTGTTCTTTGTAATGGCTGTACAGTTCGAATCGGTGATCGTTTCTCTGCTGATTATGTTGTGCGTACCTTTCGCAGGTATAGGCTCCATCCTCTTCATGCTCGTCGCGGGCATCAAGGTGGACATGGTATCATCCATGGGAATATTGATGCTGGCAGGCATCGTGGTCAATAACGGTATCATCCTCATAGACATGGCTATGCAGAATCAGCATGCAGGTATGGACACGGTGGAGGCACTGGTGGATGCCGGAAGCGGCCGTCTGCGTCCGATACTGATGACTACGCTGACCACTATTATAGCCATGGTACCTGTAGCGCTTGGACTGTCCAAGGATGCCATGCAGATGCAGGGTATGGCAGCAGTTATTGTCGGAGGTCTTATAGCTTCTACGGTGCTGACACTTGTCCTGCTGCCCACTTTCTATCTTATACTTGATAGAGTGAGAGTCAGGAGTGCGGAGAGGCGTGAGAGACGCAGAGTGAAGCTGGAGCAGAAGGTCGTGGAGCAGGAGTCGTTGCTCAAGGAGAAGCAGAGAGAGGATGCAAGGGTCAACCTGATATTCCCCATGGCAGGAGCGGGCACGAGATTCCTCGGCGATAACTTTGACTGTCCGAAGCCTCTCATAGATATAGACGGTCTGCCTTTCTTCAAGAGAGCCGCAGATTCTCTTGTGGGTCATGTGAAGTGTGAGAGGATGGTCTTCGTGGTGCTGAAGGAGCATGTGGAGAAGTTTGAGATAGATGAGAAGATACACAGCTATTATCCGAATGCGAAGATAGTGCAGCTTCCCGAGGTGCTGCCGGGGGCTGTGATGACGGCCATAGAGGGTGCGAAAGCCATACATAACGAGTATCCTGTCATATTCGCAGACTGTGATATGATGTTCACGTCATCTGATATGTACGCATATTATAATTCAGATGATTATGATGCAGCAGGTACGCTGCTCACCTTCGAGTCCGACAAGGACTGCTACAGCTATGTCGAGGTAGGAGACTGGACCGATGCAGACGGCCGGAACGTGAACGTGGCTGTAAGGACTGCAGAGAAGGAAGTCATAAGCGAGAGAGCCATAACGGGTGCATACGGCTTCATCAATGCTGCTGTATTTATAAGAGCAGCGGAGAAGTATATACAGAACTGTCCTTACGACGAGTTCTATCTCAGCGGCGTTTACAACGATATGATCAAGGCAGGACGTAGAGTACGTGTATTCGATACAGATACATTCCTTTCATTCGGAACACCGGAGGAGTACAGGAAGGCTGAGATAATCCTCAGAAAGCGCAGAGAGCAGATGGAACTTGAGGGTGAGGATTACATTGAGGAAGAGGCTCCGAAGAAGAAGTCTCCGGCGAAGAAGACACCCGTAACGAAAGAGCCGGAGAAGAAGGCCGACAAGAACCCTGACAGTAAGGCGGCTGACGAGAAGCAAGTTGATAAGAAAGCTGCTGATGATAAAGAGTCAGAAAAGAAGCCGGAAAAGAGGGAAGAGAAGGCTAAGGAAGATAAAAAGAAGGACGGAAAGGACCAGAAATAGGGGCTTTCTTAACTGAAAGAAGAGAGTGAGAATGTGTATATGAGGCACCGGTGCGAAGAAGCATCGGTGCCTTTTTACAGGACTTCCTTAGGTATTTATGGTAAAATAAAAAAGATATGTGCACAGGATCCTGGGGGTTGAATCCGGAGTACTTATGAACGATATCAGGAGGGATGAATCAAGGAACATGGCCCATGTATCGCTTATCATAGCGATATCTGTGTTCTCTGTTGTTCTGATAGCCCTCAATCTCCGAGGCGGATGGGAAAAATGGATCATTCCGGTCATCATCGCGATAGATGTATCATGTCTTCTCATGCATATTACGGGACTCCTTCCCGGAAAGATACGTATCTATGCATACAGTGTCATCCTCATCATCTATCTTTTTTATTACAATACCAACACTGACATACTATATAACGGAACTCCTGTCATAATGCTGCTTGTGACTGTCATGGCATTGACAAGGGACAGGAGGCTGATCTGGGCGTGTATAGTCACAGGAGCTCTGGGTCTTGTGATGCGTATATCGGATCCTACTGAAGCAGGAAGGGTGATATGGCATATCACTTTGATCGTTATGGAAGGCGCGATAGCATCAGTAATGATCAGAACCTCTGACAGGGCTGCGTCAGAATATCAGGATCATATATCCAAGCTGGAACTGGACAATAAGAGTGCGGACGACTTTCTGGCAAATGTATCGCATGAGATCCGAACCCCGATCAATGCAGTCATAGGACTGACGGGCGTATGCCTTGAAAAGGAAACAGATGAAGACATAGCAGAGGATCTGCGCCATGTATCCGAGGCCGGCAGACGTGTGGCTGAGCAGATCAGCGATATCCTTGATTATTCGGAGACAGAAAGAGATAACATAGCGGTCAATATGGAGGACTACAGACTGTCCTCACTGATCAGTGATCTGATCACGGAACTGAAGCCATATAAGAATGATGATATTGAGCTTGTGATAGATGTGGATCCCATGCTCCCTGCCGTGCTTAGAACAGATATGCTCAAGCTGAAAAGGATACTCTGGCACGTCATAATGAACGGACTCAAGTACACCAGAGAAGGCGGCATATATGTGCGTGTGACTTCGACGGATCAGGAATACGGCATCAATCTTTGTATCGACGTGACGGATACGGGAGTCGGCATGACACCGGAGGAGCTTGAAAGAGTGTTTGAGCGCTTCTATCAGAGTGACTCGGGCAGGGCCAGAGTGAGCGGAGGTCTGGGACTCGGTATGCCCATAGCCTACGGATTTGCAGAGGCACTGAACGGTTTCATGACGGTGGACAGCAAGCCTGACGCAGGCACTACCGTACATATCTGTATACCGCAGACGATAATCAACGAGGCTCCCTGCATGTCGGTAAAGAACAGAGGGGATGTCATGGTAGGCGCCTTCCTGCGCTTTGAGAAATATGCCAATCCCAATGTAAGGGAATTCTATGACCAGATGGTGAGGAACATAGTCAAAGGCGTCAAAGTGCCTTTGCGAAGGGTAGACAGCATAGAGAGCCTGAAGATACTGAACGAGAACGTGCAGCTTTCCCATCTCTTTATCGGAGAGCAGGAGTATATGGATGATCCTGAATACATCGCTTCCATTGCGGAAAGCATAAAGGTCATCATCGTATGTAATGACAGCTTCAAACCTATGGACGACAGTAGCTTCAGCCTGATAAGAAAACCGTTCTACGGCTTCCCTCTTGTGATGGCACTCAATGATGATGAGACGGGTGAGCAGACGGGCAGGATGCAGTGTGTGGGCATACGCGCTCTTGTGGTGGACGATGAGCCGTTAAACCTTATGGTGGCAGAAAGTCTCTTTGAAAGCTACGGCATGACGGTGACGTGCGCCTCATCGGGTAATGAAGCCGTTGCTCTTTGTGAGAAAAATAACTATGACATAGTCTTTATGGATCATATGATGCCTGAGATGGATGGTGTGGAAGCAGCAAGACAGATAAGGAGCAGGGTATCGGGTCGCAGCAGGATGCTGATGATAGCACTGACAGCAAACGCCGTGAGCTCGGCAAGAGAGATGTTCATGGCTGAGGGCTTTGACGGGTTTGTGAGCAAACCAGTGGATACCATGGAGCTGGAGAGAGTGCTGAAGAATGTACTGCCTGAATCCATGATCACTTACGAAGAAAAGAAGACCGTAAAGACAAAGGATGCTTCAGACAGAGCGGAGAGCAGGGAGGATGATTTCACGCTTCTTGCAAAAGCCGGTATAGTGCCGGGCAAAGGCATGGAATTCTGCATGAATGATAAGAAGCTTTATGTATCGGTACTTGCAGAATATGCCAATGACAGTGATGACAAGATACGTGAGATGCAGGAATACTTTGATACGGAGGACTGGGAAAACTTCATAGTCCGTATACACTCCATAAAGAGCTCGTCCAGGATGATAGGTGCGGAAGAACTTGCCAGAGCTGCAAGGGCTATAGAAGAAGCAGCGCAGGAGATGGATCTCGTATTTGTAAAAGATATGTTTCCGAAATTCCTGCCCAGATATCAGCTTACAGCGGATACTGTACGGGATCTGTACGATGTGGAAGCCATACTTGCTTCAGATGGAGGCCAGGGATGATACGCAGGATCAGGGATTATCTTCTGGACAGCAGCATAAACATACAGGACAGGCTGTTCATCCTGCTTACGGGTATAGCAATGAGCGGTATGGTTGTGGCACTTGTCATGGGGATACTTCTCGGAGAGAATATCGAGGGGACGGTGTCAACTGCAGTAGCCTTTGTAGTGATAAGCGGTATCATCGTTATGGGAGTGAGCAGGAACAAGGTAAGAGAGACTGCAAATTTCCTTGCGATAATGCTGGCCTTTATTCTTTTCCCTATGGTATATATCACAAGCGGAGGCATACACGGAGGCTCTCCGATATGGTTTGTCTTTGACATATTGTATGTAGGAATGATAATCAGCGGAAAACTCAGGGTCATTCTTCTCATTTCGGATCTTTTCATAGCTTCAGGCTGTTATTTCCTGGAGTACACCCATCCGGAATACATACTGCCTCATAATGATGAGGAGTTTTTCTATGATTCTCTGGGATCACTGATAATAGTCGGTATCGTCATGTCACTTCTGATGGGATTTCAGATCTATATCTTCAAGAGAGAAAACGAGATCGCACTGAAGCAGAAGGAAGAGATCGATAACCTGAACAAGGCGCAGAACAGATTCTTCTCCAGTATGAGTCATGAGATACGGACACCCATAAATACGATCATAGGTCTTAATGAAATGATACTCCGCGAGGAGGTGTCGGATGAGGTGGCTGAGGATGCGGAGAATATACAGGCTGCAAGTAAGATGCTCTTAAGCCTTATAAACGATATCCTGGATATGTCAAAGCTACAGTCCGGTCAGATGCAGATCACTCCGGTGAAGTACAATACAGTGGACATGATATCGGATGTGGTGACCATGATGAGACTCCGTGCGCAGGAGAAGGGACTGGAGTTTCGGGTGAACATAGCAAGGGATATACCGTCAGAGCTCATGGGTGATGAGATCAGGATAAAACAGATACTCATCAACGTACTGAACAATGCCGTAAAGTATACAGGAGAGGGCTATGTGATGCTTTCGGTGCAGTGTGAGAAGATCTCAAATGACAAGGCTACGATAGTGTATTCCGTTACCGACTCCGGCATGGGAATAAAGAGGGAGAACATTCCTTATCTTTTCACCGCCTTCAAAAGGGTAGACGAGACAAAGAACAGATATATAGAGGGAACCGGACTCGGGCTTTCCATAGTGAAACAGCTTTTGGACGTCATGGGAGGAAAGGTGACTGTCAACAGCGTGTACACTCAGGGGTCCACCTTCATCATCGAGATACCGCAGGAGATAGTGGATGCTTCTCCGATAGGCAGTCCGGATATATTCTTAAGGCACGGCGGAGAGAGATCCAGAGTCTATGTTCATTCCTTCGAGGCTCCAAAGGCCAGGGTACTCATCGTGGATGACACGGCGGCCAATCTTATGGTGGCGACGAAGCTCCTGCGGGATACCAGGGTAATGATAGATACGGCTTCCAGCGGTGAGGAGGCTCTCAGAAAGACACAGAATAATGAATACCATGTGATATTTATGGACCACGTGATGCCTGAAATGGACGGCATAGAATGCATGCATCAGATCAGATCACAGATAGGAGGTCTGAGCAGGGATGCCAGGATATCTGTACTCACTGCTAATGCCGGAGGTGAACTGAAGGAGCTGTATCAGAGTGAGGGCTTTGACGGATATGTGGTGAAACCCGTGAGCGGTAAGGCACTGGAGGATGAGCTGCAGAGGCTCCTGCCGGATGAGCTCGTCTCTGTAGACACCACAGAGGAGAAGATACTTGAAGAGAGTACCTCCTGGATAAGAAAAGACAGTAAGAAGGCGAACGTGATAATAACAGTCCCAAGTGTGGTCGATCTGCCGAAGGAACTTATCGAAAGATACCGCATAGGCATCATACCCATGAAGATAGAGACTGAAAACGGAAGCTTCAGGGACGGAGTGGATATAGATGCGGGAGCCATACTTTCATATGTCGGAGATAAGGGAAAAAATGCAAGGATAAGAGGTATAGATCGTGACGAGTATGTAAGATTCTTTGCAGATAAACTGCAGCAGGCAAATAACATCATACATCTGACCGCATCTACCAGAGTGACGGATGCCAGCTACTCGGACGCGGATGAAGCGGCGAGGACCTTTGAAAATGTCACGATATTTGATACGGAGCATATATCCACAGGGCTTGGCATAATGGCTGTAGAGGCTGCACGTATGGCAGAGAAGGGCAGCAGTCCGGAGGAGATACTGCAGAGACTGAATAAGCTCAAGAATACGGTACGCACCAGCTTCATCGTGGACAGCATGGATGCTCTCGTCAGGTCAAGACAGATTAAAAACAGACTGCTTGCAGGGATCACCGGAGCGTTTATGATACGACCGGTCCTTGTGATGAAACGAGGCAGGATGAGACTGGAAGGGATCAGTTTCGGCACAAGAGAGCATGCCAGAAAGAGATATATCCGGACTATCGTGAGAAAGATGAAAAAAGCCGATCACAGTACGCTGTATATCACTCATGTGGGACTTGACCGGAGAGAACTGGAGTGGATCAGGGAAGAAGTCCTTAGCAGGGTATCCTTTGATAAGGTCTATATCACGCAGGCCTCGGCTTCCATATCGATAAATGTGGGCATAGGCACGTTCGGACTGCTCTACAGACCACAGGATGAATGACCAGATAAGGGATCCGGAATGCAGGAAATACGGCGAAATCATAAGGGTAACATAATGAGTTACCGTGCATAATGCAGGATTACTTGCAAAAGCGGCAGCTGTGGTCTTTTAAGGCTTCGTATGGCTACGGGGCGGAAAAGAGTGAAATTATCCTTGACTATGTGGTTTGAGATTAGGTATAATGTTCAGCGGTGTGTTGCACCAAATAACCCATTCAGAGGAAATGTGGTCTGAAGGGAGGGATAAAGAATGTCAAATGTTATCGTAAAAGAGAACGAGTCTCTGGACAGCGCACTCCGCAGGTTCAAGAGGAACTGTGCGAAGGCCGGCATACAGCAGGAGATTCGTAAGAGGGAGCATTACGAGAAGCCCAGCGTAAGACGTAAGAAGAAGTCTGAGGCAGCTCGCAAGCGTAAGTATTGATAAGTACTTGATAGCCAATCAGGTGTCCTGATGTTATAATACATCAGGACATTTTTTTGTGTCGAAATACAGACAGGACAATATACGGTAATGATAGGATTTGTCAGAGGAAAAGTAGACAGCATAAGTGAAAATACCGCCGTGATAGATGTTAACGGTGTAGGGTATACCGTGAATATAGGGACAGGCACGGCTTCCGAGATGCCGCCTGTGGGAGAGGAGGTCAGGCTCCATACCTACATGGCCGTTAAGGAGGATGATATGTCTCTTTTCGGCTTCCTGCATAAGGATGAGCTTGAGCTTTTTAAGATGCTGATAAAGGTGAACGGCATAGGGCCGAAGGGAGCGCAGGCAATACTTTCGGTGATGAGTGTGCCTGATCTGAGATTTGCCATACTTACAGGAGATGCAAAGGCTATATCACGCGCTCCGGGTATAGGAGGCAAGACAGCACAGAAACTGATACTGGAGCTTAAGGACAAGATATCGGATACGGTGGGAGAGCCTGAGACATACGCAGGATCAGGAACCGCCTCAGCTACAGTGAGTACGGATGAGAGGACGGAAGCTGCCGAAGCTCTCATTGCTTTGGGATACAGCCAGACAGAGGCGTACAGAGCCGTGAAATCGGCCGAGGTGCCTGAGGGAGCAGATGCAAATGCAGTGCTTAAGGCAGCACTGAAATATCTATAGGTAACACGCGATATGGAAAGAAGAGTACTTGAGACAAATCTCACCACAGAGGATGAGCATATAGAGACTTCATTAAGGCCAAGGAGACTTGCGGAGTATATCGGGCAGGAGAAGATAAAGGAGCAGATGCAGATCTATATCGAGGCTGCAAAAAGCAGAGGAGATGCTCTGGATCATGTCCTGCTTTACGGCCCTCCGGGACTTGGCAAAACCACGCTCTCCGAGATCATAGCAAATGAAATGGGAGTGCATATCAAGATCACTTCGGGACCTGCCATAGAGAAGCCGGGAGATATGGCGGCCATACTCAACAATCTGCAGGAGAATGATCTGCTCTTCATTGACGAGATACACAGGCTCAACAGGCAGGTGGAAGAGGTGCTCTACCCGGCCATGGAGGACTATGCCATAGATATCATGATAGGCAAAGGGCCCACGGCCAGATCTCTGAGACTGGAGCTTCCGCATTTTACACTGGTCGGTGCTACAACGAGAGCAGGGCTTCTTTCCGCACCGTTAAGAGACCGTTTCGGCGTGATACAGAGGCTGGAGTTTTATACAGTGGATGAGCTGGCGCTTATCGTGAAAAACTCTGCAAAGAGGCTCGGAGTGTATATAGACGATCAGGGAGCGAAGGAGATGGGTATGCGCTCCAGAGGCACGCCGAGGATAGCCAACAGGCTCTTAAAGCGTGTCAGAGACTATGCAGAAGTGCGATACGATGGAGAAATAACAGAAGATATTGCTAAAGAGGCACTGGATATCATGGAGGTGGACAGATACGGTCTGGACAATACCGACAGGAATATGCTGGTGACAATGATAGAGAAATTTGACGGAGGTCCGGTGGGACTTGATACGCTGGCTGCCACCATAGGAGAGGACTCCGGTACCATAGAGGATGTTTACGAGCCATATCTTCTGAAGAACGGCTTCATCAACCGCACACCCAAAGGCAGGGTAGTTACGGACAAAGCATATGAACATCTGCATATGGGACTGTACGTTAATTCATAGGGTCAGGGATTTATATGTAAGAAGTGCAGGAGCCGGTCAATAAGGCTCCTGTTTTTTATTACATAGCTGTCGTATGTAATACCCTGGGGATCCTCAAGATAATTACCGCGTTTTTTCTCGCTGATCAGCACTTCTTCGCCGGAGTCACTTATACCGTAGAGGGCCGATTTGCTGTAGGGTGCATAGAGGCGCAGAGCCTGTATGGGATCATCATGAGTGGATTCGTATGACACATCGTAAGAGGCTGACATCGTATCAGAAGATACAGATACGGTCAGTCTATCGGTATCTATGAAATTGCCGGATATCATGCCTGCCGGGATATCAAGTCCGGGATAATAAGACGTGCTGAAGAGAGTCTTTTCTATCATCTTTACATTTCCCTCTATGATGAGAGGGGCAGTCACTTTCTCCAGGGGATTGTATTCCCATCTCACATATTTATCATCATAGGTGAGGATATCCGGCGGATCGGCAGCTGATATGGGAGAGCCGTAGGGCAGGGATGACTGTTTTACTGCACTGTCGTCCACCATGAAAGTTACCCGGACATTCCTGAATTCACCGGGGACGTTGCTTTTTGACATCAGCTCCTCGTATGTTACAGGCTCTGCATGGCCGGCAAAACTTGCGTTATCTATGCCTGCTACATCTTTATTTACAAACACGTTGCCTGAAACGGCATCAAGATTCTGTGTATAGGTGTCCTTGTCTGTATTTATATGTCCTGCTATCGAACCGCATCTGTCGCGGTTGTCATCAAAGGAGGGGATGGCTCCGCAGTCTGTTATGGTAGTACCGTACCCGGTGATGCCTCCGATATAGTGGCTTCCTGACAGATTTGTCATGGAGTAGCAATTCTTTATCATCGATTCAGACTGACCTGCGATGCCGCCTACATAGCCGCCCTCAGTGGATCTGATGTAGCCGTAGCTTTCACTGTCGGATACTATTCCCTGTTCCATATAGCCTACGATACCGCCTGCGCCGTCCTTCTTGCTCTCTACGATGGAATCACTGGTGCATTTCAGTATCACATTGCGGAGCAGATACTTGGCACTGAAACCACCGTCCAGACTTCCGGCTGCATTTTCCTCAGGATCGTCACTGTCTATGGACATTGCTCCTGCGATACCGCCTATATTGATATCGCCTGTTACCCTGCCTGTATTATTCGCATGATCCACGCGTCCTTCCTCGATCTTTTCTATCTCTTCATCGGAGACGTCGGTTATGAGTTCATCGGTTTTTGCACCCTTGGTAAAGTTGCCTATCCGATCCAGCTCATCTGATATGATGTGGAAGACCACATTGACCTGATCGTTGACATCGGAGAGATCGGCGCTCACTTTTTCAGATGAGGCATCGCTGTGGTCGGCAAGGACGGAGAGAGTATCCGTCATACCCTTGAGGTTCTGTTTTAAAAGCTCTCTGGAAAGATCAAAGTCGGATCCGAGATAGGGCATGCCGGGATTGTCCATATTATTGATATGCTTTATGACGTCTTTTGTATAGCTGACACCCTCGTCGATATCATTTGTTACTTTATCGAAATTTTTATCTACATCTTTCGTGTTACCGGATATTGTCTTCATTGCATCTATTGCATCGGGGGTGACAAGGGCTACAATTTCCTGACCGGCCTTTATCCTCTTGTCGATGGTATTTCCGCTGTTTGTTATCACATCTATGGCCTGATTTACAGACGTCGATTTGTTGGCGGAGGCGGATACGCGCTTATATACGTCGGCGTCCTCTATAAGCTTTGTAACGCTGTCGGTAGTGTCCGAGAGATGATCGTTGGCCTTTTCCAGGTATTCCATCATCTTTGGCATCTTTTCGGTCAGATAGTCCACCCGGGACTTCAGCGAGTTGGCTGTGTAGGATACAGAGTTCAGATAGTTTTTGGTAGAGGTTCCAAGTGCATCTCCGGCAGTCACGGCATTGTCAGCATAAGAGGAGAGCAGCTTGACATCATCGGATATGATTCCGACGGAGGAGTCCATATCCTCTATGGATACGTCTACAAGATCGTGCAGTCTGTCTACCGCATCAGGCAGGGTCTCCAGATCGGAGAGTGTAAGGTGCGGCTCCATCTGACCGACTATGCCGCCTACATCTTTACGGCCGTTTATAACTCCGTCATTCTGG
>JAEEGO010000107.1 GCA_016280355.1 Lachnospiraceae bacterium
AAAATGCTTGAGAAACTTAAAGAGATCATTGCAGAGAAGCTTGGAGTAGAGGTCGAGGAGATCAAAGAGGATAGCAGGTTCAAAGAGGATCTGAAGGCGGACTCGCTGGATCTTTTCGAACTGGTGATGGCGATCGAGGAGGAGTTTGGCAACAGCATCCCTTCTGAAGATCTCGAGAAGCTGGTCACTGTAGGTGATGTGATCGGATACATGAAGGAGCAGGGTATCGAGGGATGAAAAGCTCTGTGACGGAAATACTGGGTTGTGAATATCCGGTGATACAGGGAGGCATGGCCTGGGTGGCAGAGCATCATCTGGCAGCGGCCGTGTCTGAGGCCGGAGGCTTCGGGATAATCGGGGCTGCTTCTGCTCCCGCTGACATAGTCAGGGAGGAGATAAGGAAGTGCAAGGCTCTGACGGACAAGCCCTTCGGCGTGAACATCATGCTGCTGAACCCGAATGCGGACGAGGTGGCACAGATCGTTATAGAAGAAGGCGTGAGAGCAGTCACCACCGGAGCAGGAAATCCCGCAAAGTACATGAGCAGATGGAAGGAAGCGGGAGTGAAGGTGATACCGGTGGTCGCAAGCTGTGCGATGGCTGTCATGATGGAAAGAGCCGGAGCGGATGCTGTAGTCGCGGAAGGTATGGAAAGCGGCGGGCATATAGGAAGCACGACGACTTTTGCACTCGTGCCTCAGGTGTGTGATGCGGTAAACATCCCTGTCATAGCGGCAGGGGGCATAGCTGACGGCCGCGGCATGGCTGCGGCATTCATGCTGGGAGCAGAAGCGGTACAGATGGGTACGAGGTTTGTTGCCGCGAAGGAATCGATAGTCCATGCAAACTATAAGGAAAAGATAATAAAGTCAAAGGATATTGATTCGACCGTGACCGGAACAAGTACCGGACATCCCGTAAGATGCCTGCGCAACAAGATGACAAGGGAATATCTGAGGATGGAAAAAGAGGGAGTGGAGCTTATGGAGCTTGAAAAGCTCACTCTCGGATCCCTCAAGAGAGCGGTCATAGACGGAGACGTGGTGACCGGAACACTCATGGCCGGACAGATAGCGGGTCTTATCAAAAAAGAGGAAAGCTGCCGGGATATTGTGCAGGGGATAGTCCGCGAATGCAATGAAGTGATCGGAGAATACAGATAATGGGAAAGACGGCTTTTTTGTTCCCGGGTCAGGGCGCACAGTACGTCGGCATGGGAGCAGACTTCTGTGAAAAATATGAAGAGGCGGCAGCCGTATATGATAAGGCGTCGGAGACTGTCGGCATGGATATCAGGGCACTGTGCTTTGAAGAAAACGACAGGCTGGATCAGACCGAATATACGCAGATCGCAATGATAGCAACCGAGGTCGCGATGCTTAGCGCTGTGCTTTCAAAAGGGATCAGAGCAGACATTGCTGCGGGACTGAGCCTCGGAGAGTACGGTGCGCTGGCAGCCTGCGGCGTAATGAAGGATGAGGATATCTTCCGTGTGGTGAGAAAGCGCGGGATCTATATGCAGAACGCTTATCCGGTGGGCGGAGGAATGACGGCTGTCCTCGGTATGGACGGAGACAAGGTGGCCGAAATATGCGACCTTACAGCCGCCGAGAGCGGAAAGACCGTGTCTGTTGCAAATTACAACTGCCCGGGTCAGATAGTCATAACGGGAGAGAAGAGTGCCGTGGATATGGCAGCAGAGAAGCTGTCGGAAGCGGGTGCGAAAAGATGCATACCGCTGAAGGTAAGCGGGCCGTTCCATTCAAAGCTGCTTAAAGGAGCATCGGAGGAGCTTGGGAAGGAACTTGATACAGCGGTGATGAGCGATCCTTTGATGCCTTACGTGACTAACGTGACGGCTGAATATGTGAGTGAAAAAGACGGGATCAGGGATCTGCTTGCAAGACAGATATACAGTCCGGTGAGATGGCAGCAGAGCATAGAGCGTATGGTAAGTGAAGGCGTGGATACCTTCATAGAGATAGGGCCGGGTAAGACGCTTACGGGCTTCATGAAAAAGATAGCTCCGGAGATGAAGGCTTATCATATCGGAAGTACGGAGGAGATGGAGAAATATCCGGAGGTGGCTGATGCTTGAAGGTAAGGTGGCGCTCGTGACCGGCGCCGGAAGAGGTATAGGAAGAGCGATAGCTGTAAAGCTTGCAGCGGACGGAGCAAGGGTCATAGTCAATTACAACGGCTCCGAGGAAAAGGCAAAGGAGACAGTAAGCCTCATAGAGGAAGCCGGAGGAGAAGCTTGGGCGGTAAGGTGTGATGTCTCTGATTTTGCTTCCTGTGCAGAGCTTGCAAAGACGATCACGGAAAAGTACGGAAGGCTCGACATCCTCGTGAACAATGCCGGTGTGACAAGAGACGGACTGATCCTTCGGATGTCGGAGGAAGACTACGACAAGGTACTCGATACCAATCTGAAGGGTGCGTTCAATACGATAAGACATTTCTCGCCTGCTTTCCTGAAACAAAGAGGCGGAAAGATCATCAATATCTCTTCCGTCAGCGGAGTGCTCGGAAATGCGGGGCAGGCAAACTACAGTGCATCAAAGGCAGGTCTTATAGGTCTGACGAAGAGTGTGGCAAGAGAGCTCGCAAGCCGCGGGATCTGTGTGAATGCAGTGGCGCCCGGCTTCATAGAGACCGACATGACGGAGGCCATGAGCGATAAGGCAAAGGAGGCAGTCCTCGGAAACATACCGCTTAAGAGGACTGGTAAGGTATCGGATGTGGCGGAGACTGTGGCATTTCTTGCGGGCAGTGCTTCCGACTATATAACGGGACAGGTGCTCTGCGTGGACGGAGGTATGGCTATATGAGCAAGAGAAGAGTAGTGGTCACGGGCATGGGTGCCGTGACACCGATCGGTATCGGAACGGGTGAATACTGGAGAGCCGTGAAAGAGGAGAAAATCGGATTCGCTCCGATAACTGCTTTTGACACGACAGAGTATAAGGTGAAGCTTGCGGCTGAGGTAAAGGACTTCGATCCCGAGGCTTTCATGGATAAGAAGACTGCAAAGAGGATGGAGAGATTCTCACAGTTTGCGGTGGCTGCGACGAAGGAAGCCATGGAGGATGCGGGTCTTGATATGAGCAAGGAGGATCCTTTCAGGGCAGGCTGTTCCATAGGGAGCGGCATAGGAAGCCTGCAGGCTCTTGAAAGAGAATACGCCAGACTGACGGAGCACGGAAAGGTCGGTCCGATGTTCGTGCCACTTATGATCTCAAACATGGCAGCCGGAAACGTGAGCATACTGTTCGGACTGAAGGGCAAGAACATAGATGTGGTGACTGCATGTGCCACGGGAACGAACTCGATAGGAGAGGCTTTCAGATCCATACAGTACGGAGAAGCAGATGTCATGGTGGCGGGAGGAAGCGAGGCGGCGATATGTCCTCTGGGCATAGCGGGCTTTACTTCACTGACTGCTCTAAGCTCCTGTGAAGATCCGAAAAGATGCTCCATACCTTTTGATAAGGACAGGAGCGGATTTGTGATGGGAGAAGGTGCCGGGATAGTGGTGCTCGAAGAACTCTCGCACGCGGTAGGGCGCGGCGCAAAGATATATGCTGAGCTTAAAGGATACGGCTGCTCTGCGGATGCATACCATATCACTTCTCCCGCAGAAGACGGATCGGGAGCCGCGGCTGCGATGAGAAACGCAGTGGAGGATGCCGGGCTTCGGATCGAAGACATCATGTATATCAATGCGCACGGTACAGCGACAAAGCACAATGACCTCTTTGAAACAAGAGCGATTAAGCTTGCTTTCGGAGAGCATGCGTATGACATGAAGATAAACTCCACAAAGTCGATGACAGGACATCTTTTGGGAGCAGCAGGAGCAGTGGAATTTATCACAAGCGTGATGGAGATAAACGAAGGCTTCGTCCACAGGACAGTGGGACTTAATGATACAGAAGAAGAGATGGATCTGGACTACTGCAGACAGAGCGTGAGCATGGATCTGAAGTATGCGCTCTCTGATTCTCTGGGATTCGGAGGACACAACGCCTGTCTTGTGGCAGCGGCATATGAGGGGTGAATGAAAATGTCGATACTTGGTACAAAGGAAATAATGGAAAGGATACCGCACAGATCTCCGTTCCTGCTCATAGATACCATAGAGGAGCTGGAGCCGGGAGTCAGGGCTGTGGGAAAGAAATGCGTAAGCTTCAATGAACCTTATTTTGCGGGACATTTCCCGGGCAATCCGGTGATGCCGGGAGTGCTCATCATAGAGGCTATGGCTCAGGTCGGAGCAGTGGCTTTTCTGGACCTTCCGGAATGGAGAGGGAAGACAGCTTACTTTGCGGGGATAGACAAGGCGAGATTTAAAAGAAAGGTCGTGCCCGGAGATGTGCTTACGATAGAGACTGTGATAGATAAGTGCAAGGGCCCGATAGGGACCGGGAAGGCATCGGTGTATGTGGACGGAGAGCTTGCTGCAAGGGCGGAGCTTACATTCGCAGTAGGTGAGTAAACCGGAGGAGACTGAGAGTGAGCAGTTTGCTGATGAATATAAGAGGAGGCTCCTTAAGACACAGAGCATCTGAGGAGAGTGCACAGGAGCCTGAGACTGTAAAGTGCCCGAAATGCGGCAGGAATCTCGATAAGCAGAAGGTGATACGGCACAAGTATGTGTGCTATGAGTGCGGAGCGTACTTCAGGGTGAGGACCAACAACCGCATCCGTATGGTGGCAGATCCGGGAAGCTTCGAGGAGTGGTATAAGACCATGCCTGTCAGCAATCCGCTGAACTACGAAGACTACGAGGAGAAGCTGAAGCAGGTGCGGGAGAAGACCGGACTGGATGAGGGCTTTACCGTAGGAAGATGCAGGATATTCGGTGAAGATGCAGTGGTAGGCGTCTGCGATGCCCGGTTTATGATGGCGAGCATGGGTCATGTCATAGGGGAGAAGGTGACAGCTGCCATAGAAAAGGCCACGAAGGATCGACTGCCTGTCTTTATCTTCTGCTGCTCGGGTGGGGCCAGGATGCAGGAGGGGATAATATCCCTGATGCAGATGGCAAAGACATCCGCAGCGATAAAGAAGCACGGGGATGCGGGGCTTCTGTACGCCACGATACTGACAGACCCTACAACGGGCGGAGTGACGGCAAGCTTTGCAATGCTCGGTGATGTGATAATGGCAGAGCCCGGGGCACTGATAGGCTTTGCCGGACCGAGGGTTATAAAGCAGACCACAGGAGAGGATCTGCCTGAGGGATTTCAGACAGCGGAGTTTCTTTTAAAGCACGGCTTCATAGACGGCATAGTGGAGAGAAGGGTGCTGAAGAAGATACTGTATTTTCTTATAAAATCGCATCAGAAAACAGGAAAGAGATCCTGGGCCGACTTTAATGAAAAGGCTTTCGGCGATCTGCTTGACGGCCTTGCGGGTATACACATCTCGCTCGCAAAAAAGAAGACTGCCTGGGAGAAGGTAAAGAGCGTAAGGAAGATAGAGAGGCCGTCGGCCTTTGATTACATGGAGTCGATCTTCGATCTCTTCGTGGAAACGCACGGAGACAGATGCTACGGAGATGACGGCGCCATAGTGGGAGGCATAGGATTCATAGACAGTCAGCCCGTGACCGTGATAGCGGATATAAAGGGGAGCAGCGCAGCGGAGTGCGTGGAGAGAAACTTCGGAATGCCGATGCCTGACGGATACAGGAAGGCTTTGAGGCTCATGAAGCAGGCAGAGAAGTTTAACCGGCCTGTCATAAGCTTCGTGAATACCGCAGGAGCTTTCTGCGGAGCAGAAGCCGAGAAGAGAGGACAGGGCGAAGCCATAGCGCGTAACCTGATGGAGATGTCGGCGCTGAAGGTGCCGGTGCTTTGCATACTGATAGGAGAGGGAGGCAGCGGAGGAGCGCTCGCTACCGCAGTAGGCAATGAAGTGTGGATGCTTGAAAACGCTACCTACTCTATACTATCGCCGGAAGGCTTTGCTTCCATACTGTGGAAGGATGCCGGAAGGGCAAAGGAAGCCAGTGAGGTGATGAACATCACGGCACAGGATCTGAAGCGGCTGAAGGTGATAGAAAGGATAGTGCCGGAGTACGGCGGAGCGGCCAAAGATACCAAGCGCGCGATAGGGGTATATCTGAAGGAGAAGATAAAGCAGTTTCTGAAAAAGTACGACGGCATGGATCCGGAGAGGATCGCAGAGGAAAGATACAACAGATTCAGGGCATATTAGTCTGAAAGGATCCGTTAGATAAGGGAGAGAAGAATGGGTGTAGCGATAAGAGGGACCGGGAGCGCACTGCCTGAAAAGATACTGACAAATCAGGATCTGGAAAAGATGGTCGATACCACGGATGAGTGGATCAGGCAGAGGACCGGCATGAGAGAAAGGCATATAGCGGAAAAGGAGACAGTGCCGTCTCTTGCGGCAAAGGCCTGTGAAAGGGCTTTGCAGGATGCGGGAAAGAGTGCGGAGGATATCGATCTGATAATAGTGGCTACCTGTACAACGGAGATGCTGCTGCCGTGTGCTGGATGCAGGGTACAGAAGATGCTTGGTGCGAAGAGTGCCATTGCTTTTGACATAAATGCAGCCTGCGGAGGGTTTCTCTTTGCCATAAATACTGCTCATCACTATATAGCAGCGGGAGCGTGCAGGAATGCACTGGTAGTGGGATCCGAGGTGCTGTCTGAGATAATAGACTGGACAGACCGCTCTACCTGTGTGCTCTTCGGAGACGGGGCCGGAGCTGTATATCTGGAAGAGACGACAGACGGTGATGAATCGGGTATAATCGGAATGTCGCAGGGGAGCAGCGGGATGAACGGACAGATGCTCTACTGCAGGGGCAGAGCGGTGAAGGGCGAGACGGAGCCTGAGATAAACAGCGATGATCTGCTCGTACACATGAGCGGAAGCGAGGTGTACAGGTTTGCGGTGCGTCAGGTGCCGATATGCATCAATAAGGCTTTGGAAAATGCCGGCATCGGGACGGAGGACGTGGATATCTATGTGCTGCATCAGGCAAACAGCCGGATCATAGAGTCCATAGCAAAGACGCTTAAAACGGATATCGAAAGATTTCCGATGAATATAGAAAGGACAGGAAATACATCATCGGCATCCATACCGATCCTGCTTGATGAACTGAACAGGGCGGGGAAGATACGAAAGGGACAGAAAGTGGTGCTGTCCGGCTTCGGTGCGGGGATGACCTATGGTGCCTGCGTGGTGGTCTGGTGAAGAATACAACTACATTAAACAGATTGCTGGTAAATCTCTTTAACGAGGTGATGGAGGCGGAGTCGCGTGCGGTGATCACCGGAGACTTCATGGATATCTCCAACAATGATATGCATATCATTGATGCAATCGGAGTGGAGGAGCCGCAGAACATGTCCGCGATAGCGGCAAAGCTGATGGTAACGGTGGGGACTCTTACCGTGAACATGAACAGTCTGGAGAAGAAGGGCTATATAGAGAGGAAGCGGTCCACCGAGGATAAGCGTATGGTATATGTCACGCTTACCGAAAAGGGCAGAAAGGCTTTCTTCCATCACAGGGATTTCCACAAGGAAATGATAAAGGCTGCGGTAAGAGGACTCGAGGAGGATGAGATGAAGGCGCTCATCAGCTGTCTCGACAAGCTGGATAAATTCTTCAAGGGATAAGACAGGGGGATCAGTTTCCCCTTTTTCTTATTTGACCCGCAACAGGTGTTTTTAGTACAATGTTACATAGTGTAAGCATTTCATAAGCTAAAATAGAGCTTCAAGGAGGATGACCAATGCTTAATATAGGCAACGAAAAGAACGGCAATAAGCTGACTGTGACGCTTGAGGGAAGGCTTGATACGACTACTGCACCCGAGCTTGAGGAGTCAGTGAAGGAGAACATCGAGGGAGTAAAGGAACTCGTATTTGAGATCGAATCTCTCGAATATATATCCAGTGCGGGACTTCGTGTACTGCTTGCAACACAGAAGATAATGAACAAGCAGGGAAGCATGGTAGTGAGAAATGCTTCTGAGGAAGTAAAAGAGATATTTGAGGTGACCGGCTTCTACGATATCCTGAACATAGAGTAAGGAGGGACCGGACATGTCAAAGGAAAAGATGGTGATCACCAGCAAGGGCATGGAGCTGTATGACGAGCTGGCGAAGATAGACAAGGATATAAAGACACTGAACCTTGAGCGCAGGGACAGCCTGCATCTGAGGCTGCTCGCAGAGGAGACTCTGGGTATGCTGAAGATGATGGCGGGAGACTTCACTTCCCTGCTGTGGATGGAGACAGACGGCAAGGTGGCGAGCATACATCTGGTCGCAAAGACAGAGGATATGAACATCGACACCAAAAAGGAGCTCATAGCGGTATCCACTTCCGGGAAGAACGCAAAGGCAAAGGGCCTCATGGGAAAGATAGGCGAGGTCTTCGAGAACAGCCTGCTGCACTATGAGAACGTGGTCGAGCTTGAGCGTGAGTACGGTATAGGATACAGCGATCCCGCAATAGCCGGGAGCATGGGTGCCGACTACATGACGGCATGGACACTCGAGCAGTACAGAAAGTCACTG
This sequence comes from Lachnospiraceae bacterium, assembly GCA_016280355.1. Classification (GTDB taxonomy): domain Bacteria; phylum Bacillota; class Clostridia; order Lachnospirales; family Lachnospiraceae; genus NK4A144. The sequence goes on from JAEEGO010000107.1 coordinate 8,571, forward strand.
CAGTCCGAGGATGTGGACAAGGACTTCGAGTGGAATGAAGAGGCAAGCGAGCCTAACGATATCTTCGAGAAATCCATAGTCGGAAGCATCGCAAAGGATGTCATCGTCGGCGTCAAGAAAGAAGACGTGGAGATGACGATACTTATGGATCTGAAGGGCGAATAAATATTTCTGCCAAAACAGGCGGTCGTTCGTATAAATATACAGCAGGAAAAAACGACGACAGTCTGTAAAATGGAAAAGGCAGAAAGGAGGCAGGATGAATCCAGCATACAAACTATCAGATGAAGCACTGGACGGGATATCCGGAGGAGCAAACCAGCCGCGATATGACAACGGACAGCTCAGAAAAGCAGGAGTCACGGTATCAAAAGATGTTAATGGCAATCCTATCTACATGACGATGATAGGCGGCAAACAACAGAGGATCAGTGAGACTGCGGCAATGGGAATGGTTGACTGTTATGCTTGTGCCGGCAACACACCTATGACCGATCAGCAGAAAAGAGATCTGATCGCGCAGAGTTGAGAGACTGATATTGAGTGAACCTGTATTCAGAGAAAAAAGCATAGAGCGTATATCTTCACCTGAGAAGATAGATGACTATATGAAAGTTACGGGCGTGAGCATGTGGCTGATACTGGCAGCTATATTGCTCATGCTTTTTGCGGCTATCATATGGAGCTTCACCGACAGGATAGAAGACAAGACAGTCGGTAATGACGGGACAGTGCAGACCGTGGAGATAGCTCCTGTGACACTTCTGACAGGAGAGTGACATGACTGCATGAGCGGCCGCAGGCAGAAAAAGCCGGTCACGGGTAAGGTGGCAAAGGTTCCGGTGATCCTCCAGCTGGAGGCACTGGAGTGCGGTGCTGCCTGTCTTGCGATGGTCATGGCTTACTATAATAAATGGGTACCGCTTGAACAGGTACGAAGGGACTGCGGCGTATCCAGAGACGGCTCCAATGCCAGAAATATCCTTAAGGCTGCAAGAAACTACGGAATGCAGGCTGACGGATACAGATTCGAAGTAGAGCCCCTTAAGGAAGAGGGCGTCTTCCCGTGTATCATTTTCTGGGAATTCAATCATTTCGTTGTACTCAACGGTTTCAAAAAGAACAAAGCAGTAATAAATGACCCCGCAAGAGGCGTTGTGGAGATCTCGATGGAGGAATTCGACAAGGCCTTTACCGGAGTATGTCTTATGCTGGAGCCTGCGGAGGGCTTCGAGCCGGGCGGAAGAAAAAAGAGTATATACGGCTTCGTAAAGAAGAGACTGAACAGGACCGGAGTCGTGATGCTATTTACCGTGACGGTATCTTTGATCACAGCCATCATCGGAGTGATCAATCCCGTTTTTTCAAAAGTGTTTCTTGACAGGCTGCTGCCCGGTAAGAATCCGGGATGGGTGCCGGTGTTTCTTGCGCTGCTGACGGCTTTTGCCGTGATACAGGTGGTACTTATCGCCATGCAGGCGCTCTACAACGTGAAGATGGAGGGAAGGCTTGCCATACGTGCGGATGCACAGTTCATGTGGCATGTACTCAGGATGCCGGCAGAGTTTTTCACCCAGAGACAGATCGGTGATATAGCGGTTAGAAAACAGACCAATCAGACCATAGCAAATACCCTGATAAATACTCTGGCTCCTACTTCACTGAATATCATGATGATGGTGATATATCTGGTCGTGATACTCAGGTTCAGCATACCGCTCACAATTGTAGGTGTGGCCGGACTGATAATAAATATAGTGGTGCTCCAGATCATCTCCGGAAAGAGGGTCAATATCTCGAGAGTCTTGATGAGAGATCAGAGCAAGCTTGCTGCAACAACCGTGTCCGGCATAGAGATGATGGAGACGATCAAGTCATCGGGAGCAGAGAACGGATTCTTCGAGAAGTGGTCGGGATTCCAGGCTTCGGTGAACACGCAGACCGTCAAGGATACGAGGCTCAGCCAGTATTTCGGTATGATCCCCATGATGGTGAACACTCTTGTGAATACGGTCATACTGGCGATGGGATTGTTCCTCATTGTAAGAAAGCAGTATACGGTCGGTATGCTCTATGCTTTCCAGACCATGCTTGCTTCCTGTACCGCACCGGTGATGACCCTGGCGGATGCAGTGGGTATCATCAGAGAGATGAGAGTGGATATGGAGCGTGTCGAGGATGTGCTCGAGTACCCGGCTGACGTGGAGTACGCTGAAGACGCAGAAGAAGCAGAATCATATGCAAAGCTCGGCGGAAAGGTCGAGCTGAAGGATATTACTTTCGGTTATTCAAAACTCGGAGCTCCCCTGATAGAAAACTTCTCAATGACTCTGGAGAGAGGGCAGAGAGTAGCTTTCGTAGGACCTTCGGGATGCGGAAAATCAACTCTTTCCAAGCTGATATCCGGACTGTATAAGCCATGGAGCGGAGAGATACTCTTTGACGGCAAGCCCATATCGGAGATAGATCATAATATATTTACGGGTTCTCTGGCCGTAGTGGATCAGGATATCACACTTTTTGAAGATACCATAGCAAACAACATCAAGATGTGGGATGACTCCATAGAGGACTTCGAGATGATACTGGCATCCAGAGATGCGAGCATGCATGAGGATATCATGCACAGAGAGGGAGGATATCAGTACAGGCTTCTGGAGGGAGGCAAGGACCTCTCGGGAGGACAGAGGCAGAGGATGGAGATAGCAAGGGTGCTGTCACAGGATCCTACCATCATCATAATGGATGAGGCGACAAGTGCACTGGATGCACAGACTGAATATGATGTGGTGAAGTCCATAAAGGACAGAGGCATCACATGTATAGTGATAGCACACAGACTGTCCACGATAAGGGACTGCGATGAGATCATAGTCCTGGACGGAGGCAAGGTCGTGGAGCGCGGAACGCATGAATCGCTGATGGCACAGCACGGAGCATACGAGGAGCTGATAACGAGTGAGTAGCTGGTTCGACGAACAGATACGACAGAGGATAAGAACAGATGATGAGATGCTGTCCGACGCTGTAGCGAGGATGGCCAATCTTGTCAGCTATGAAAAGATAGCAACAGGTTTCGCGGACACCGGAAAACTGTCCGAGGAGGCTGTGGGTGATATACTGCGCTACTATCATGTAAAGGCTCAGGAACTGCCGGGAGATATCAAGGGCATGGACGAGGTGCTCGAGTACCTGCTCAGACCTTCGGGCATCATGCGCCGTCCCGTGAAGCTGACTCCCGGATGGCACAAGGAAGCCATAGGAGCCATGCTCGGGACGAAAAAGGACGGAACTATAGTAGCGATCCTGCCCGGCAGTATGGGAGGATACTATGTCAAGGACTACACTACGGAATCTACCATCAGGGTAACCGGGGCGTATGAGAAAGAGATCGATGAGAATGCGATAGCTTTTTACAAGCCGATGCCGCTGCAGCCCTTAAAGTTTGTAGATCTGGTAAAATACATCTTCTCGCTGCTGGGAGCCGGAGACTATGCGATGATCATAGGCGCGACCGCACTGGTGACGATCCTCGGACTCTTCATACCCAGGATCACAAAGTTCCTGTACGGGGATGTGCTGCAGTACGGCAGAGTGGCATTGCTTGCGGTAGCGATCATGACTCTGCTCTGCCTGAACCTCTCGATCAACGTGATCAACGTGATCCAGTCCATAATCAATGCAAATATCAATACCAAGACGACTCTTTCGGTAGAGAGTGCGATGATGATGAGAGTGCTCTCACTGCCTGTGAACTTCTTCAGAGACTACAGCTCAGGAGATCTGTCCAACAGGATATGGAGTGCGAACTCGCTGTGCAGCATGCTGCTCAATGCGATATTCAGCACGGGACTCACTGCGGTATTCTCGCTGGTATATATAGGTCAGATCTTCCGGTATGCACCGGCTCTGGTGACACCGGTCATGACTGTCACCGTAGCCACCTTCATCATCTCGGTGATCACGGCTTTATGGCAGATGAAGATATCCGAAGAGCAGATGAAGGAGTCGAGTAAGGAGAGCGGTCTCGTATATTCCCTGCTTGGCGGTGTTAATAAGATAAAGAATGCGGGCGCGGAAAAGAGAGCCTTTGCAAAATGGAGCGAGCAGTATGTGAAGGCTGCACAGTATCTGTACCAGCCGCCGATGCTGCTGCGTATGTCACCGGCCATCACAACCGGCGTGACACTAATAGGTACGGTAGTGCTTTATTACGAGGCTTTAAGGAGTCACGTCAGCGTATCGGACTATATGGCGTTTAATGCGTCTTATGCCATGGTGAACGGTGCATTCCTTACGCTGTCGACCATAGCTACGGTGGTGTCACAGATAGAGCCTACGCTCAAGATGATCAAACCGATACTGGATGCGGAGCCTGAGGTGAACGGCAGCCGTCCGGTGGTGACAAAGCTCAGCGGTGCGATAGAGCTGAATAACGTTTCGTTCCGCTACAAGGATGATATGCCAAATGTGCTCGACAATCTGTCGCTGAAGATACGTCCCGGACAGTACGTGGCGATAGTGGGTAAGACGGGCTGCGGCAAGAGTACTCTGATGCGTATACTGCTGGGGTTTGAGAAGCCTCAGAAGGGTGCCGTGTACTATGACGGCAAGGATATATCGGGACTTGATCTGAAGTCCCTCAGACGTCATATAGGTGTCGTGATGCAAAACAGCGGTCTCTTCCAGGGAGACATCTATTCGAACATAGTGATATCAGCTCCTCTGCTTACGCTTAATGATGCGTGGGAAGCCGCAGAGATGGCCGGAATGGCTGATGATATAAGGAAGATGCCGATGGGCATGAACACCATCATATCCGAGGGACAGGGCGGCATATCGGGAGGTCAGAGACAGAGGATCATGATAGCGAGAGCCATAGCGCCCAAACCGAAGATACTGATGTTTGATGAGGCTACGAGCGCACTCGACAATATCACGCAGAAGACCGTGTCCGATTCACTGGAAAGCCTCAAATGTACACGTATAGTCATAGCTCACAGACTGTCTACGATACGCCACTGCGACAGGATCATAGTGCTGCAGGACGGCAAGATCGCAGAGGACGGAACATATGATGAACTTATCGCAAAGAACGGCTATTTCGCAGAGCTCGTAGAGCGTCAGAGGGTGGATGTCCACTGACGGCTTTCAAAACAGTGGCCGAGACGATGCAGGTAGATCCTTTCGTGATCATACCTACGGTATGGCAGACACAGAACTTCGGCAACGTAATAAGGGCCATGGATTTCGTAAGGCTTTATGCAAATACGCTTGGAATGGTAGGACTTCGTATATTGTTTGCGATAGTCACGGCGACACTCAGCGGATACGCTTTTGCAAGGCTTGAGTCCAAGGGAAAGAATCTCATGTTTGCGATCGTGCTCTTGCAAAGATGAACGGCCAGTATCAGCAGAAATACCCCGAACTCATGATGGCGGCGCTTATATCCTGTGTGCCGATGATAATACAGTACATAGTATTCCAGAAGCAGTTCATAGAGGGTATAGCTACATCGGGCGGCAAATTATAGATTATATCGTTTTCCTTCATCATGGACCCTTTTCGAGAATTGTTCGGGGAGGGTCCTTTTTTTATCAAATCGATTGTACCTTTAGCTGCTAATATCTTATAATATGATATCAGGATCAAAGGACACTGATCCGATTGCAACCAGGCGAAACATCACACGATAAGTTATGATCACTCTGAAATATATCAAAGAACAGATAAAGGTAATAAGGGAGCACGACCCGGCCATCCACAGTGACTGGGAGGTGTTTCTTTATCCGAGCTTCTGGGCAGTGTACTACTACCGGAAGGCGCATGAGCATTACCTGAAGGGACACTACTTCAGGGCGAGGAGGATATCGCAGAAGGCTGCCAGAAAGACAGGCATAGAGATACACCCCGGAGCAAAGATAGGAAAGAATTTCTTCATCGATCACGGTACCGGCGTGATCATAGGAGAGACCTCTGAGATAGGCGACAATGTGCTGCTGTATCAGGGCGTGACTCTGGGCGGTACCGGTAAGGAGAAGGGCAAGAGACATCCGACCATCGGAAATAACGTGATGATAAGTGCCGGAGCGAAGGTGCTCGGATCCTTCAAGATAGGTGATAACGTGAAGATAGGCGCCGGATCGGTGGTGCTTGAATCAGTGCCGGACAACTGCACCGTAGTGGGCGTGCCGGGACGTATCGTAAAAAGAGGCAATGTGGAGCTTCCGTCCGAGAGCATAGATCAGACCGATCTGCCGGATCCCGTACAGGAGGATATCGACAATCTCAAGAACGCAAACGCGGAGCTTATCAATCATATACTGTCGCTTGAAGAAGAGATCAAGTCTATGAAAAACGATCTGTCGGGAAAGACGGAGCAGCACAGGATAGAGATGGACCGTGCAAATACCGAAGGAATGAACGGAGAGGGGATATAAAAACAAAACCATGAAGATCTACAACACACTGACAAGAAGGACGGAGGAATTCGTGCCGATCACACCGGGAAAGGTCACGATGTATGTGTGCGGCCCCACGGTCTACAACCTGATACATATCGGCAATGCAAGACCGATGATAGTTTTTGATACCTTCAGGAGATATATGACCTATCGCGGATATGAGGTCAACTATGTATCGAACTTCACAGATGTGGATGACAAGATAATAAAAGCCGCAAACGAAGAGGGAGTGGAGGCTTCCGAGATATCGGAAAGATACATAGCCGAGTGCAGGAAGGATATGGAAGGCCTCAATGTGCTGCCGGCAACGACTCATCCGCAGGCGACAAAAGAGATCCCCGAGATGATAGATATGATACGTACTCTCGAAGAGAAGGGATATGCTTACAGGGCAGCTGACGGAACGGTCTACTACAGGACCAGGAAGTTCACAGGCTACGGTAAGCTCTCGGGGAAAAACATAGATGATCTGGAGTCTGGACACCGCTCTGAGGGACATGCCCTCAAGGTGGCAGGTACGGAAGACAGAGAGGACGATCTGGACTTTGTGCTCTGGAAGCCGAAGAAGGAAGGGGAGCCCTACTGGGAGTCACCATGGTGCGAGGGAAGACCCGGCTGGCATATAGAGTGTTCGTGCATGTCGAAGAAATACCTCGGCGATACGATAGACATACATGCGGGCGGAGAAGATCTGATCTTCCCGCATCATGAAAACGAGATAGCACAGTCGGAGGCTGCGAACGGTGTGCCTTTTGCACATTACTGGATGCATAACGGCTTCCTGAACATCAACAATCAGAAGATGAGCAAGTCGCTCGGAAACTTCTTCACCGTAAGGGATATAGCACAGCATTATGATCTGCAGGTGCTGAGATTTTTCATGCTGTCTGCGCAGTACAGATCTCCGCTCAACTTCTCCGATCAGCTGATGGAGTCGGCAAAGGCCGGACTCGACAGGATAAAGAATGCCGTATCAAATCTGAAGGATATAGAAAAGAATGCCGGAGGAAGCGCACTCAGCGAGGAGGAGAAGGCTTCTCTTGAAAAGGCACAGGAGTATAAGGAAAGATTCAATGAGGTGATGGACGATGACCTCAATACGGCAGACGGTATCTCGGTGATATTTGATCTCGTGAAATATGCAAATACCACGACTCAGGACGGAGCTTCGGCCGGGTATGCGGCAGCACTTAAAAATCTGATACTTGAGCTTGGCGAGGTGATGGGTCTCATCCTCGAAACAAAAGAGGAGACTCTCGACAGTGAGATAGAAGCTCTCATAGAAGAGAGACAGCAGGCAAGAAAGGATAAGAACTTCGCACGTGCCGATGAGATAAGAGACGAGCTCCTTGCAAAGGGCATACAGCTGAAGGATACCAGAGAGGGAGTCAAGTGGAGCAGGATCTGAGAAAGTATTCTCCTCTCACATTCGCTTTCCTCGGAGACGGAGTGTACGGACTCTACGTCCGTGCGGCTCTCGTAGAGAGAGGAAATACACAGGCGAGAAATCTGCATAATGCGGCAAGCAAGATAGTCAGTGCCACGGCTCAGGCCGCGGCACTGGATGCAATAGAGGATATCCTCACGGAGGAAGAGAAGGAGACGGTGCGCAGAGGAAGCAATGCGCGTACGTCGCATCAGGCGAAGAATGCGTCAAGCTATGATTATCATAAAGCTACGGGTCTCGAAGCGCTCTTCGGATATCTGTATATGCAAGGCAGGACGGACAGGATAGAGGAGCTGATCGCAAGATGCATAGAGGCGGCGGAAGCAGGCGGCAGGAGCCGAGGAGAGAAGTGACGGGATGAAGGAAAAGGAAGCAAACAGCGGATCGATGCTCATAGAGGGACGCAACGAGGTGATAGAAGCGCTGCGCTCCGACAGGAGTATAGACAGGATATATGTGCAGGACGGTCTGCATGACGGTAAGCTCGATACGATAAGGCGCGAAGCGAAGAAGAGGGGACTCAGGACAGACTTCGTGGAGCGCAGACGTCTGGATGAGATGAGTGAGACCGGCATGCATCAGGGCGTGATAGCAAGAGCCGCGGCGTATGACTACGCGGAAATAGATGACATACTGGCAAAGGCTGAAGAGAACGGAGAGACTCCGTTCATTTTTATGCTCGACGGGATAGAGGATCCCCACAATCTGGGGGCTATGATAAGGACGGCTAATGTCTGCGGGGCTCACGGTGTGATCATACCGAAGGAAAGGGCGGTAGGACTTACTGCTACTGTGGCGAGAGCATCCGCCGGAGCACTGAACTACACACCTGTGGCAAAGGTGACCAATCTGGTACGGGCCATGGAGGAGCTAAAGAAGCGCGGGCTGTGGTTCGTGGGTGCGGACATGGACGGAGATGTGATGTACGAAAAAGACCTGCGCGGTCCGATAGGTGTCGTGATAGGAGCAGAGGGCAAGGGACTTTCGAAGCTGGTACGCGAGGCATGCGACTTTGTGGTGAGCATACCGATGAAGGGTGAGATAAGCTCGCTCAACGCGTCGGTGGCTGCCGGGGTGCTCGCGTATGAGATCGTAAGGCAGAGAATGCAGGCATGAGCGGATTTACCGACGAGGAGATAATCGAAAATGTGCGTGAGGGAGAGGCATCCGGAACGGATGAACTCTTCATGCGATATAAAGACGTGGTGAGGTCTATCGCATCCACAATGTATCTGATCGGAGGAGAGAACGAGGATCTGATACAGGAGGGCATGATAGGGCTTTTCAAGGCAGTGCAGGAGTACGATCCGGGAAGAGATGCTTCCTTCGGGACCTTCGCAAGGCTTTGTATCACCAGACAGATATACTCTGCGGTAAAGGCGTCGGGAAGAAAGAAGCACATACCGCTCAATACTTACGTGTCGCTTTACGAGCAGACCGGAAGCGAGGATGATGGTGGACGTGCCGTGGAGATGGGAGATGTGCTGATGGCAAGCGACAGGCTCAATCCTGAACAGGTCGTCCTCTCGAAAGAGAAGAGTGAAGAGCTGGAGCGTGCGATAGAAGAGGAGCTGTCTCCTATGGAAAAGAACGTGCTTGAACTCTTCGTGACCGGCATGAGCTATTCGGATATCGCGGATGTGCTCGGCAAGAACGAAAAGGCCATGGACAATGCGATACAGAGGATAAGAGGAAAGCTCAGGAAGTATATATAAGTTTTTCAATGAAGCATCCCGGTAAAGGAGCTGAAGGAGGCTGAAGCGGAGGAGACTTATTTCAAAGGAAATAAGGTCTTTCAGATCTGATCATGGATAATATCAACAAAATAAAACGAGTATCGGAGGTTCTTCTGATAATATGCATCCTTTTCACAAGCGGATGCAGCGCCTCATCAAAGTCTGATACAAAGCCGTCCTCCGATCACGAGTGGTGGCAGAAAACCATAGCCTATGAAATATATGTAAAAAGCTTCAAAGATTCCGACGGGAACGGTAGAGAAAAAAAAACACTCCTTTCAAAATATGCAACTGCATGTCATGAAAGGAGTGCTGTATGAAACAGATATTTACGTTATTCGGACAATCCCAAAGAGATCTGATTGAGCGTTTCTGTCATGGCACTCAATGCTTCGATATTGGCATTGATCTCTTCCATGGCTACACTCTGTGATGTAATGTTCTCATTTATTCCCACTGTCTTGTCTACCATGCTATTGATGGTTTCCGACATATGGCTCAGGGTCGTAGCGATCTCCTCACTTGTTTCTCTGGAAGAGATTGCCAGTTTGCCGACTTCTTCTGCTACCACGGCAAATCCTCTGCCGGCTTCACCTGCTCTTGCAGCCTCGATGGATGCGTTCAGTGACAGCAGGTTGGTCTGAGAAGCTATGTCCTGGATGATATCGATTATCTTAAGAGACGAGTCTACCGATTCGAGTATCAGGCTGGTTGACTTCACTATATCCGACTGCTTATTGGCTACGTCGGTCATGTCTTTCGTAGCCTGCTCAACGGTACTGGTCATTTCTTCCAGCGCCTGTGTGAGGTTATTCACGCTGGTCCTCATCTCGCTCTCGATCTCCTGGTTCTTCTTGGAGTCCGTGATATCCAGGATAGAGCCGGCGACAACTATCGGGGTGCCATCGCTCTCTCGTACGGTCGTGCCGAGGGCCCTGAACCATCTGTAGCTGCCGTCCTTGCGTCTCAGCCTGTATTCCAGATCGAAAGGTGTGTTGCCGGAATAGTCGTTGACATGTTTGTTGAATGCGTCCAATGCAGCCTGCTTGTCTTCCGGATGGAGGCTGTCGCTCCACGAATTGAGTACGTTCGGGAAATCACTTTCGTCACGATATCCGAGAAGACGCCTGAACTGCTGGCTCCACCAGAAAGCGTTGTTAGGATTGGAGGGGTCTCTGCCGATCACATTCATGCTCCAGCTTCCTTCTGACAGTGTGCCGTCTATGGCATCGTGGCGCTGGGTTTCTATTTCCAGCTGATGTGACTGCTCCATCTGCTCTGTTATATCAATGAAGATACCTATGAATATAACAGGGATGCCTTTTGCGTTCCTTGAAAGATTGCCCGCTGCGCGGTACCACCTGTACTCTCCGGATTTTGTCTTTAAGCGGTAATTGACGTCGTATTTCTTGCTGTTGGTCTTGTCGGACAGTGTAGCACCGAACTCTGACAGGACCATATCTTTATCTTCGGGATGCAGTTTGTCGGTCCATGCCTCCAGTGTGTCCGGAAAATCAGACCTGTCCCTGAAGCCTATCATCCTGCGGAACTCATCGCTCCAATTGACTCTGTTGATCTCGCCGGTTGTGGAGTCGAAATACATCTCCCACATACCCGAATGTATTATTTCATTGACCATGTTAAGCTTGTCGGACTCGTCGTTCGCGTATTTTGCTATTTCAGCAGCCTTATCGTTTATCCGACGTATCGCTTCTCTGTCGCTTTCCGAAATCGTTCCCTGATCGTTTATCAGGTTCCCGCCCTTAAGGACGTTGTCTATACTTCCGCTGTCTATAGCGGCAAGCAGGGAATCATTGCTTGTTTCTTTCCTGAATAGCATCGAGATCCTCCTTTGGTTAGTTCTGCGAAAAAGAATATTGATACCATACATTTTACTATATGAATGAGGTGGAGTTCAATTGGGAATCTGTGCCGTAATGCTTCATTGACATATAAAACGCACTTTTACTTTACAATGCAATTAACGGTACTGAGCTTGGATATCGGAGAATGTATTTCCTGTCGCATAGATATTTTATACTTTTCAGACTTGAGGGGAAGACTGCTATCGTAGATAACATATTCCATGAACTGCAGGATTACGAGAATAAGATAATGTAAGTACAGAAAGATGATATCCAGTCCTTCGGGGCTGGGGTGTACGGTAGGGGAGGATACCTGGAAAAAGCTCCCAGCCGTAGTTGAGAGCTTTTGTGACTTGCTGAATATTAAGTCACCTTTGAGATACCTGACGGACTGCTTCGTTGCTGCGCAACTTACGCAATCCTGCAAACATTCGCAATCCGGGCTATCGCCCTACTTGCTCATGTTTGGCATGTCTAAGAACAAAAACCCGGTTTGCGCCAGCGCAACCGGGTTCCTGTTCTTATTCATTTAGTTATCATGCTGCTGTCCAGAATCGAACTGGAGACCTCCGCACTACCAATGCTATGGTGAGATCTTCTTGAAGGCGTGCAATCATTGACTTCTAGTATTCAATGATGCATTTTACACTATTTTTTTACACTGATTGGAAGTACTTTTATAAAATGATGTCTACACTCAGCTTTCATTTCCAAATGCGATTATACCACAGTATGACAGCTTTTATTACGTTCTATAAAAATGTGACAGCGTGAGTGACAAGATCTTTACGCCAAGGATAAAATTGGTACATAATTATATTTTAATATAAACTGTTAGGGGAGATATGGTTTTGAAACCAATTACAAAAAATGAAATCGTAAATGCGCTGCATTCTGTAGATTTGACGAAAGGCCATACGGTAATGGTTCATACAGCATTA
>JAEEGO010000108.1 GCA_016280355.1 Lachnospiraceae bacterium
CCGTCAGTGTATATATGAAGGTAGGCTTTCCGGTAGTCACGAAGCGCATGCTCCCCGCGAAATCCTCCAGCATCGGTGCTATCCGCGTAGGATCTATGGTCGCATTTCTGTATATCGCCATCGTTATCTCTTTATCCGTTATCCTGATATTCTCTATGAAGAGATGATGCGCTTTGCTCCGTAAAAGAGCGATGTCGATAAGATTGCGTGTTCCCGCCGGTATCTTTCCGAAGCGGTCCGTCAGCTCGTCCGTCATATCCGATGCCTCTTCCTCCGAAGAGACAGCCGCTATCCTCTTATACAGATCCAGCTTCATGTTTTCATTTCGCACGTATGTATCGGGAATAAGGGCGTCTATGTCTATATCCACATAGGTGGAGAAGTCGCCCTGCTCCTCTACTCCCCTCTCACGCCTGACCGCCTGGTCCAGCATCTTGCAGTAGAGGTCATATCCCACCTCTGCCATATGTCCCGACTGTTCGGCTCCGAGCACGCTGCCCGCTCCTCTTATCTCCAGATCCTTCATGGCTATCCTGTAGCCGCTTCCGAGATCGGTAAATTCCTTTATGGCAGAAAGTCTTTTCTCGGCGGTTTCTTTCAGTATCTGATTGCGTCTGTACATAAGAAAAGCATAGGCCACTCTGCTGGATCTGCCGACCCTTCCCCGAAGCTGGTACAGCTGCGACAGACCCATGCGCTCGGAATCATGGACTATGATCGTATTGACATTGGGTATGTCAAGGCCTGTCTCTATGATGGTGGTGGATACCAGCACATCTATATCTCCGGCTATGAAATCCACCATTATGTTCTCAAGCTGTCTTTCCTGCATCTGGCCGTGAGCATAGGCTATCACCGCATCCGGTATCATCGCCTGAAGCCTTGCCGTCACATCCGCTATGTCGTTCACCCTGTTGTAGACATAGTAGACCTGTCCGCCTCTTGCAAGCTCCCGGCTTACCGCTTCCCTTACCATCTCCTCCGAATACTCCATCACGAAAGTCTGTATCGGCATACGGTCCTGAGGTGCCTCTGTAAGCAGCGACATGTCCCTGATGCCCGCAAGGCTCATATGCAGCGTCCTCGGGATCGGAGTTGCCGTGAGGGTTATCACATCCACATCTTTTCTAAGCTCTTTGATCCGCTCCTTGTGAGCCACACCGAAACGCTGTTCCTCATCCACTACCAGAAGACCCAGATCCTTGAATCCCACATCCTTTGACAGAAGTCTGTGTGTTCCTATGACTATATCCACCGATCCGTTTTTAAGTCCGGCTATGGTCTTCTTCATCTGCGTCGGAGTACGGAATCTTGACAGCATCTCTATGTGGACGGGATAGGATGACATCCGCTGAGTGAAGGTCTGCATGTGCTGTTCCGCAAGTATGGTGGTGGGCACGAGGACCGCAACCTGTTTTCCCTCCTGTACTGCCTTGAAGGCTGCCCTTATCGCGACCTCCGTCTTTCCGAATCCCACGTCACCGCAGATGAGCCGGTCCATTATCCTCCCGCTCTCCATATCCGTCTTGACGTCTTCTATCGCTTTTAGCTGATCGTCAGTCTCTTCATACGGGAACATCTCCTCGAACTCCCGCTGCCATACGGTATCTTCGCCATACACATATCCGTTCCCCGCAGCTCTCTGTGCGTAAAGTTCGGCAAGCTGCTTTGCTATACCGTCTACGGCATGGCGCACTCTCGCCTTTGTCTTTTTCCACTCTCCGCCTCCGAGTTTGTTGAGCTTTATCCTCTTTTCGCTGTCCCGGTCGGCATATTTTTGCAGCGAATCAAGATTGGAGGCTATCACATTTACGAAGCTTCCGCCCCCGTACTCTATCCTTACATAGTCTCTGGTTATACCGCCTATCTCTATATGAGCTATGCCTCTGTATATACCTATGCCGTGATCCTCATGCACGACGTAGTCTCCCGCAGTCAGGTCTGCAAGCGATGCTATCTTCGTGCCCTCGTAGCCGCTGTACTTCCTGCGCTTCTTTCTTATCTTTCCTCCGAAGATGTCAGCTTCGGCGATCACCGCAAAGCCTATATCGGGAAGTTCAAATCCCTGAGACAGATTGCCGTAGGATACCATTATCTCTCCGGCTTTCAGTTCCCGTCCGTCTTCGGAATAAAACACGCTTATGCCGAGATCGTTCAGGTTTTCCGTGAGCTTTCTCGCCCTTGTATGTGAAGGCGAGAGAATTATCACACGGCTTCCGTTTTTCCTGTATCTTTTGAGATCACCCGTAAGTTCCTCGAAGCTCTTATTATATGAGCCGATACTTCTGGATGAGACCGAGAATTCATTCTCATATACATGATCTTCATGGTGCAGGTTTATCATCGACATGGATACGGCCGGCAGATCCATAAGCCCTGCAAAGACGCTTTTCGTATCACACAGTACATCCGCCTCTTTCGGCATCATGTATCCGCCGTCTATCCTGTGTATACAGCTTTCGGACCACTCCTTCTCGACCACATGCCCTTTTTCTTCGCACCTTGAAGGCTCGTCTATAAAAATACCCGCATCTGTTCCGGCAAAGTAATCAAGCAGGGTAGCGGTATGGTCGTACAGATATCCTATGAACGGAGAAAGGTTTATCGCAGTGTGCTCAACAAGACTTTCACATACTCCGTCCACGTGCGTCTTAAGCCTGTAAGCTTCTTCAGTCCGCATCGCTTTTCTGAGCTTTTCTGCGATCTTCTTTCCTTCTTCCTCTATCCTTACCTTTGCCCGGAGTCTGATATCACTGTCAGTGATAAGGTCGGTTGCCGGATATATCGCTGTCTCCTTTATCTGCTCTATGGAGCGCTGGCTCATGGCATCGAACTCTCTTATACTGTCGATCTCATCACCCCAG
>JAEEGO010000109.1 GCA_016280355.1 Lachnospiraceae bacterium
CAAGACCGGAGGAGCCCAGGCAATAGCGGCTATGGCATACGGTACGGATATGATACCCAAGGTGGACAAGATAGTGGGTCCCGGAAACATATACGTGGCTCTGACAAAAAGAGCAGTATACGGGCATGTATCCATAGACTCCGTGGCAGGACCTTCCGAGGTGATGGTACTAGCTGATGAGACAGCCAATCCCCGATATGTGGCTGCGGATCTTTTGAGTCAGGCCGAGCATGATGAGATGGCATCATCGATACTTGTGACCACATCGAGGGAGCTTGCAGAGAAGGTAAGTGAAGAGATAGATGCGATGGTTCCCGGGCTTTCAAGAAAAGAGATCATAGAAAAATCCCTTGAAAACTATGGATATGCTCTGGTGGCCGACACCATGGAGGATGCCATAGATGCCGTAAACGATATAGCTTCGGAGCATCTTGAGATAGTCACTGCGGATCCCTGGGGAACTATGACAAAGGTAAAGAATGCGGGAGCGATCTTCCTCGGAGAGTACTCATCCGAGCCTCTAGGGGATTATTTTGCAGGACCTAACCATGTGCTTCCGACAAACGGTACGGCAAAGTTCTTCTCACCGCTTTCGGTGGATGACTTCATCAAAAAGTCCTCTGTCATCTGCTATTCCAAAGATGCACTGGAGGCAGTACACGAGGATGTGGAGATATTTGCAGCATCTGAGGGACTTACGGCACATGCAAATTCGATAGCGGTCAGATTTGACTGACGGCAATACAGAGGTGGATATGGACAAAAGGACAGCAGAAGTAAAAAGAAAGACAAAAGAGACGGATATAGCGATAAGTCTTGACCTTGACGGATCCGGAAAAGCCGAGATCAGTACAGGTATAGGCTTCTTTGACCACATGCTCGAGGGCTTTGCAAGACACGGTCTTTTTGATCTGAAGCTTACATGCAAGGGTGATCTTGAGGTGGATACACATCACACGATAGAGGATGTAGGTATTGCTCTCGGTCAGGCTATAGCTGAAGCAGTCGGAGACAAAAAGGGTATACGCAGGTACGGACATTTCATGCTTCCGATGGATGACGCTCTTATTGCCTGTGCAGTCGATCTTTGCGGAAGACCGTATCTGAACTATGACCTTGTGTTTCCGCAGGATAAGTGCGGTGACATGGAGATGTGCATGGTAAGGGAATTCTTCTATGCGATATCCTACAAGGCCGGAATGAACATACATCTGAAGATGCTTGACGGACTGAACTCGCATCATATCGCAGAAGCTGCGTTCAAGGGCTTCGCAAAGTCTCTTGATATGGCTGTCGGATATGAGGAGCGTATAGAAGGAGTATTGTCCACAAAGGAGGTACTGTGATGGAATACAAACAGATAATCCCCTGTATATACCTTAACAACGGACTTGCGGTAAAGAGTCTTCATGACAGATCGAAGGTGTCGGAGGATCCTGTGGGTCTTGCTTCCGACTATGAAAACCACGGGGCAGATTCGATACTGATCTTTGATTTTTCGGTAAATGATGCCGGACATGAGAAGAACCTTGAGATAATTAAGGCGATAAGCAGGAGCGTCGACATACCGCTCATCGGGGCAGGTAATGTGAAGCGTGCAGAGGATATCAAGAAGCTCCTCTATGCAGGATGCTCGGTTGCTGCGCTGAATTTCTCAAAGCAGAGCAACATAGAGCTTGCCAAAGAAGTATCAAAACGCTTCGGCAGAGAGAAGATAGCGGCTTCAGTGGCCGATATCTCTGAGCTTGATGCAGGTGAGAGTGAGATAAAGAACTATATCGGACTTGTCATCCTGATAAATGAGGCCTGTCTTGCAGAGACAGACGGCTGGTTCAAGTCGCACTGCTCTGACAATTCAAATCCGATGAGCGTGGATCTGATACCTCTGCTTGGGACCGAATCGCGCCATGAGGCAGCTGCCGTGCTCCGTACATATGATATTGCCGGTATTGCGGGAGGCATACTTGATTCTTCGACCAAGGATTTCATGGACTTCAAGCGCCAGTGCAAGGGACTTGGTATCCCTGTAAATACATACGACAGTAAGATAGCCTGGGATGAGTTCAAACTGAATGCCGAGGGTATGGTTCCTGTTATAGTACAGGATTACAAGACAAATGAGGTTTTGATGCTGGCCTATATGAACAGGGAAGCCTTTGACAGGACGCTCGCTACGGGTAAGATGACCTACTGGTCGAGGAGCAGGAATGAGCTTTGGACCAAGGGCGACACCTCCGGACATTATCAGTTCGTAAAGAGTCTGACTGCAGACTGTGACAAGGATACGATACTTGCCAAGGTCCTTCAGATCGGTGCAGCCTGCCATACAGGTGAGAGGTCATGCTTCTTTAATGAGATGCTTTCTCATGAATACAACGATGTGAACCCTCTCAAGGCCTTCGAGCGTGAATATGCTGCGATCGTTGACAGAAGAGAGCATCCGAAGGAGGGCTCATATACCAATTATCTCTTCGATAAGGGTATAGACAAGATCTTAAAGAAGGTCGGTGAGGAGTGCACGGAGATAATCATCGCTGCAAAGAATCCCGATCCCGAGGAGCTTAAGTATGAGCTTGCGGACTGGCTGTATCATGCGATGGTACTGATGGTTGAGCGTGGCGTCACATGGGAGGATGTCACCAAGGAGATCTCCAACAGATAATTATACTCTGAAATTTTAGTGAGCTCGAAGTGCAGGCATATATTTTTGCGAAGTCCTTGTGAGCCTCGTAGTGGCTCTTAAAAGTGCTCGAGACCAGGTACGCAGGTACACGGAAGTGCCTGCGAGCTGCAATTGAGCATGGATGCGAATTTGCAGCGGTACCGTGAAGTGAGAAAAGACGGTATGCACTTTGTTAGAGGCACAGAGGCGGAACAGGCATAGCAAAAACATATGCCTGCACAAGAGCCGGAAAAATAAGATCAAAAATAAATGAATATGAGAAAACTTGCTCTGAGTGATGAGATCCTGCTGAGTGTCGAGCATCCCGAAAGATACATAGGCGGCGAGATCAACTCTGTACAGAAGAATAAAGAAGATATAGAAACCAGATTTGCGATGTGCTTTCCTGATGTATACGAGATAGGCATGTCGCATCTTGGTATTCAGATCCTCTATGAGATGTTCAATAAAAGATCCGACGTTTGGTGTGAGAGGGTCTATTCACCATGGCTCGATCTCGACCCGATCATGAGGGATAAGCATATACCTCTTTTTGCACTTGAATCCCAGGAGCCGATATCTGATTTTGATTTCCTCGGTATCACCCTTCAATATGAGATGTGCTATACCAATGTACTGCAGATACTGGAGCTCTCCGGTATACCTTTACGGGCTTCAGAAAGGGATCTGAATAAGAAACTCGG
>JAEEGO010000110.1 GCA_016280355.1 Lachnospiraceae bacterium
ATGTGGATATAGTCTTTGTACTCCTGCGTCTCTCTGAGCAGGTCAGCGAAGTTGTCTACTTCGTCCCGCAGCTCTGTATCTGTAATCACTGTCACTACTCTCCCGTTTCACCCATGCGGCCGATCAGATATCCATGATCACCGGAAGTATCATAGGCCTGCGCTTGGTCTTCTGCCATATGTATCCCGAAAGCTTCTCTCTGAGCTCCTGCCGGATCTTGCCCCAGTCTGTCACGTTTCTGTCCTGCAGATCCTCCATCGTCTCTTCGAGAACATCTATCGCATCTTCCATCAGGGCATCCGCTTCTCTCACATATACGAAACCTCTGGATACTATATCCGGTCCGGAAAGCACCTGATTGGTCCCTTTTTCCATGGCCATGGCTATGACTACCACGCCGTCTTCTGCCAGATGCTGTCTGTCATGGAGTACTGCAGATCCGACATCTCCTACCCCGAGGCCGTCCACATACACAGTTCCCGTATGGACATGCCCGGTAATCTCCGGTCTGGTACCGTCATCCGCTATCTCGAGCACATCTCCCGAATGTAGCATCAGTATGTGCTCCGAATCATACCCAAGCTCCTTTGCTATCCTCCCCTGAGCGTGCCTGTGTCTTAGCTCACCATGTATCGGCAGAGCGTACTTTGGCTTCACGAGAGAATATATAAGCTTTATCTCTTCCCTGCAGGCATGCCCGGATACGTGCACATCCTGGAAGATTACCTCGGCTCCTTTATCTTCCAGATCATTTATCACCTTGTCCACAGCCTTTTCATTGCCGGGTATCGGCGTGGAAGAAAATACTATCGTATCCGTCGGTTTTATTGTTACCTTCTTGTGCAGGCTCTGTGCCATCCTGGAAAGAGCTGCCATGGATTCTCCCTGGGAACCTGTGGTGATGATCACTGTCCTCTCATCCGGATAGTTCTTCAGCTCGTTGAGTTCGACCAGAGTATTCTCGGGCACACTGATATATCCAAGCTCCGTGGCGGTCTCTATGACGTTCACCATGGAGCGTCCCTCGACTGCTACTTTTCTCCCATACTTGCAGGCCGTGTTTATGATCTGCTGCACTCTGTCCACATTGGATGCAAAGGTCGCTATTATAAGCCTTGAATCCTTGTGGTCTCCGAATATTTCTTCAAATATCTTACCTATCGTACCCTCGGATCGTGTGAAGCCATCCCTTTCGGCATTGGTCGAGTCACACATCAGGGCAAGCACGCCCTTCTTGCCTATCTCTCCAAACCTCTGCAGATCTATGGCATCTCCGTAGACCGGCGTGTAGTCCACCTTAAAGTCTCCGGTGTGTACCACTATCCCCGCGGGGCTGTATATTGCAAGTGCTGCAGCATCCACGATCGAATGGTTCGTCTTGATGAACTCTATGCGGAACTGTCCGAGGTTGATGGACTGGCCGTGAGAAATAACCTTCCTTTTCACGGTCTTCAGCATATTGTGTTCTTCAAGCTTTCTGTCTATAAGAGCCATTGTAAGCCTGGTGGCATATATCGGTCCGTTGACCTTCTGGAGCACATAGGGCAGAGCTCCTATATGATCCTCATGTCCGTGTGTGATCACATAGCCCTTGACCTTGTCTATGTTCTCTTCCAGATAGCTCACATCCGGAATGCACAGATCCACCCCAAACATATCGTCCTCCGGAAATGCAAGCCCGCAGTCCACGACGACGATAGAATCCTCATACTCGAAGGCTGTGATATTCAAGCCGATCTGTTCGAGGCCACCCAGCGGAATGATCCGTAGCTTCGAGTGAGGTAAGTCCATATTCGGTTTTTTCAAACTGATCTACTCCTTATTCTAATGATATATCCTGATCGCCGAGCAGCTCACCGAACACTCCGGCCACAGCCGAATATTCACTGTCGGTAAGTTCCCCGGTATAAGAGGCTGTCTCCTCATCTTCCTCTGAGAAAACCTCTTTTAATATTTGTGCATTATCTTCATCATCAGCGACAAGTATATATGTATTGCCGCCCAATGTTGTTGTCTCTATTATCTCGTATTCAGTTTCCGTTCCGGTCTCATCCGTGAAGGTTATGCTGTTCATCTGCGTGTTGTCCCAAATAGTCCGTCAGGATCACGGCTGCTGCCACAGCATCTATACGATCCTTCCTGTTCCCTTTGTGAGAGCCCGTAAGGCTCATGATCTCATCAGCCTCTACTGTGGTCAGTCTCTCATCCTGCATTACAACCGAAAGACCTGTACGTCTCGACAGGTCCTCCCCGAATCGTCTGGCCAGTATCGATCTGTCACTCTCCGTCCCATCCATATTGAGAGGCAGACCTACCACGATACTTCCGACGTCATATTCATCTATCAGTTCATTTATCCTGCGATATGTCGCTCTGAGCTGATTCTCTCTGTCTCTTTTGATCGTCCCGACACTGACTGCCGTGAGTCCGAGTCCGTCCGTCACGGCTACCCCTACGGTCTTTGACCCGTAGTCCAGCGCCATTATCCTCTTTTTCATGTTATGTGTCTTATCCAACACACTCCGACATGCGCCCTGTGATATCAGCCGTCGATATGGGTGCTCCAGCCCTTGTTGTTTATATAGTCGGTGAGGAGCTCTTCTACCAGCTCATCTCTCTCCACCTTCATGATGAGGCTTCTTGCGTTATTGTGGCTGGTGATATAAGTCGGATCTCCGGACATTATATAACCTACTATCTGATTCACCGGATTGTAGCCCTTCTCAGTCAGAGCCTCGTATACTGCCTGAAGTACTACTCTTACTCCGGTTTCCGGCTCAGTTTCCACCTTAAAGAACTGTGTGCTTCCTATATCTTTCATGTCTTTCTCCAATCTGTATGCCGATATCAGGATCAGCCCATAATCCTGTATATTTTATCGTATATATGCCTATTAAGCAAATTAAAGAGGCGGTCGATATCCGACCGCCTCCTGAACCCCCTCGGTAAGACTTTATATCAAGCCTTTCCTGTCTTCTTCTCTGCAAGGATATCAAATACTACCGCTGCGAGAAGGACTATACCTTTAACTACTTTCTGCCAGTTTGCATCGACACCCATGATCGACATACCCAGGTTGATGACACCGATAAGAGTAGCACCGACGACCATGCCGAAGACGTTACCGGCTCCGCCGTATGCGGAAACGCCGCCGACCACGCAGGCTGCAATGGCATCCATCTCATAATATGTGCCGGCCTGAGAATTGGCTGCCTGGAATCTGGCATCGACTATGAAGGTCGTGATCGATGTAAGAACAGCCATATTCAGATAAGCCATAAACATTATCTTCTTTGTATCAACACCGGAAAGCCTTGTAGCTTCTGCATTACCACCGATGGTATAGAAGTATCTTCCAAGGACGGTATTGGAGGTGATGAAGTGATAGATAAGGACTATCGCTACCACCCATATCAGCACTGTAGGCAGACCGCCTGCCAGTGAGAGCTTGTATGCAAAGAGCATGATGACAGCTACGGACAGGATGCACTTTACAAGAAGTGCAAGTACCGACTCAGCTTCATAGCCTTTCTTGACTTTTGCAGCTCTGCTCATAAATGAGGTCACTACAACGACCACGCAGGCAATTACACCTACGATGAGGCAGACCGTATTTGTCTTGCCCACAGCAGTGGGGAAAACCTTTCCTGAAAATACAGCGAGAAATCCCTTCTGTGCTGCAAGTGAGATACTACCTGTTGTACTGTTGGCACTGAGCAGGGCAGTACCCCATCCTCTGAAGGCAAGGTATCCTGCCAGCGTTGCGATCCACGGGGGAACATTTATATAAGCTATAAGGTAACCCAATACCACACCGTAGACCACACCTACCAGGAGCATCAGCAGTATGGTCACTCCCGGATTGATCTGCTTTACCATCATCAGTATGCCGCCTACTGCTCCGAGGAAACACACGAAAGATCCGCAGGAAAGATCGATATTACCTCCGGTGAGCATGCACATCAGCATGCCGGCTGCCAGCACAAAGACGTAAGCATTCTGTGTGATCAGAGCGTTAAAGTTCATTGGCTGGAACATCTGTCCGCTTGTCGTCGCGGTGAAAAAGATATATACCAGGACAAGGACAATCAGCATTGCATTTTTCTTTAAGACACTTAATACTTTATTATTCGTCATGACTTCCTCCTCCCTTACTTTTTCTTCTTGTTTGACATTACGTCAAAGATGATAGCTGCCAAAACGACGATTCCCTTAACTACCTTCTGATAGTTCGGTTCCACGCCCACGATACTCATACCCATGTTGATGACACCCATGAGGAGAGCACCTATGACTATACCGAATACGTTTCCTTCGCCACCGTATGCCGAAGCTCCGCCTATAAAGCAGGCTGCTATGGCATCCATCTCATAGCCCTGTCCGAAGGTGGGCTCTGCGTGTGTAGCTCTGGCCACCGTAAGGATTCCGGCAAGTCCGGACATAAGACCCATATTCACATAAGCAAAGAAGTATACCTTTCTGGCATCTATACCGGAAAGATTCGTTGCCTTTTCGTTTCCGCCGACAGCGTAGAGATAACGACCCATGGTAGTGTTTGCCGTTATATATGCGTATGCGATGAGCACCACTCCTATCCATATAAGGGATGAAGGAATGCCCTTGTACTGTGCGAGCATGAAGAAGAACCAGATCACTGCTACAGCTATGATGATAGTTCTTATAAGATCTCCTGAAAGAGCTCCCACACTGTAACCCGCTTTTTTAGCATCCAGTCTTTTTTTGAATACCAGGAGTGCATATATCGCTGCTATGATGATACCTGCCAGGACACAGGTCAGGTTGAGACTGCCTCCCCCGAGCAGATCCGGTACGTAGCAATCCGCACCGCCACCGAATACATTGAGGAATACGGCATCATCTATTCCTACCGAATAACCCTGGAGTACTATGTTGGAAAAACCTCTGAAGGCATACATACCTGCCAGTGTTGCAATGAAGGGCGGCACCTTTACATAGGCTATCCAATATCCCTGCCATGCACCGACCAGGATACCACCAACGAGCATTATGATGACTGCTACGATCCAGTTTACATCCTTGGACATCACTACGGCTCCGACACCTCCGAGGAAGCAGACCACGGATCCGCAGGCCAGATCGATATTACCGCCGGTAAGTATGCAAAGGAGCATTCCTGCTGCCAGCACAAACACATATGCGTTCTGTGAAATAAGGTTGTTCAGATTCTGCGGCAGGAGCATCTTGCCCCCTGTCATTATCTGAAAGAAGATGATCACCGCTATAAGGGCAAATACCATCGTATATTTTTTAAGTACATCTTTGATATTTATACTCATGTCATTCACCCCTTCCTGCCTGTAATATGTTCGCCATGATGCGCTCCTGAGATGCCTCTTCGGCACTGAGCTCTCCTACGAACCTGCCTTCGTTCATGATGTAGATCCTGTCGCTCATACCGAGGACCTCGGGAAGCTCGGAGGAGATCATCACCACCGACTTTCCGGCTCTTACGAGATCATTTATGATGCAGTAGATCTCATACTTTGCACCGACGTCAATACCTCTGGTCGGCTCATCCAGTATCAGGATATCAGGGTCTGTGAACATCCATTTTGCAAGAAGCACCTTCTGCTGGTTACCTCCGGAAAGGTTGCCGACATGCTGCTCAACGGTAGGAGTCTTGGTGTTGAGCTTATCCTGATACTCCACAGCTACCTGATACTCTTTATCCTTATCTATAACGCCCTTGTCGCTGACGCCCTTCATGTTGGCCAGGGAATTGTTGACCTTTATGGAATTGGACAGCACAAGTCCGTTACCTTTTCTGTCTTCTGTAACATAGGCGAGTTTTGCTTCTATAGCAGCTCTGGGATCCTTCAGATCCACCTCTTTGCCGTTGATCTTTAAGGTTCCGGTTATGCCCGATCCGTAAGACTTACCGAAGATACTCATGGCAAGCTCAGTACGTCCGGCTCCCATAAGGCCGTAGATACCTACTACCTCCCCCTTCTTGACATTGAGGTTAACGCCGTCGACCACCTTACGCTCTGTGTAAAGAGGATGATAGACTGTCCAGTCCTTTACCTCCATATTGATATCACCGAGCTCTATATGTTCTCTCTTCGGGAATCGGTTTGTAAGCTCACGTCCAACCATGCCTCTTATGATACGATCTTCGTTGATCTCCATGTTGTGGCAGTCCATGGTCTCGACTGTAGAGCCGTCACGGATGACCGTGATCTTATCTGCTACGTATACGACCTCATTAAGCTTGTGGCTGATGATTATCATGGTCATGCCCTGCTTCTTGAATTCGAGCATCAGATCAAGAAGTGCTCTTGAGTCTGTCTCGTTCAGGGATGATGTGGGCTCGTCCAGTATAAGGAGCTTTGCATGTTTAGCCAGCGCCTTGGCGATCTCAACCAGCTGCTGTTTACCTGTTCCTATATCCTTAATAAGTACTCTGGAGGATTCGGACAATCCGACCATCTTCAGATATTTGTCCGCCTCACCGTACGTTTCATTCCAGTTTATAGCGTTCTTTTTTCCTCTTTCATTTCCGAGGAACATGTTCTCACCGATGGACATCTGCGGCACAAGTGCCAGCTCCTGGTGTATTATGACTATCCCCTTCTCCTCGGAATCCTTTATCTTCTGGAACTTACAGACTTCTCCGTTATAAACTATATCTCCCTCATAAGTTCCATATGGATATATGCCGCTCAATACATTCATCAGAGTGGATTTTCCCGCTCCGTTCTCACCGACCAGAGCATGGATCTCCCCTTCTTCGACCGAAAGATTAACGTTATCCAGGGCTTTTACACCCGGGAAAACCTTGGTTATATGATCCATTCTCAGCAATTCTTTTGCCAAAGTCGTTCCCTCCTCTCAATACCTTCTCTTGTTTTTTCGTCTTAGTCCCTTTTCGGAAAGCATGGATTACTTTCATAGAAATTTGGGGGCGGGCATCGCCCGCCCCCAAATATTTTTAGTTGAAATTTGAGAGTGTTCTCAATTACTTGAGCTGATCCTCTGTGTAGTAACCTGAGTCAAGAAGGATCTCCTTGTAGTTGTTTGCGTCTGCAAATACAGGCTCGCAAAGGAATGAAGGAACAGTGATGACGTTGTTGTTGTATGTCTTCTCATCGTTGACATCAACTGTCTGTCCTGCAAGGATCTGTCCAACCATCTTAACAACCTGGCTTGCAAGTGTACGAGTGTCCTTGAACACTGACATTGACTGCTTGCCTGCGATCATGTTCTTGGTGTTCTCTATATCGCAGTCCTGACCTGTGATGATGGGATACTTGCCCTTGTAGTTTGCTGCAAGTGCGTTCTCAACACCGAGTGCAGTAGAGTCGTTTGAGCAAAGCCATACATCGATGTCCTTGTCTGTGTAGAATGAAGAGATTCTGTTCTCAGCCTCAGACTGAGCTGTCTCTGTCTTCCACTCAGGAGTAGCAACATCCTGGAAAGATGTCTTGCCAGACTGAACTACAAGCTTGCCCTCGTCAATGTAAGGCTTCAGAACATCGTAAGCACCGTTGAAGAAGAAACCAGCGTTGTTGTCGCCGGGATCACCTGCTGTGAACTCGATGTTGAAAGGTCCCTTTGCATTGTCAAGATCAAGAGTATCCTTTACATATGTACCCTGAACAGTACCAACCTTGTAGTTATCGAATGTTGCATAGTAAGAAACTGCATCTGAATCCATGATCAGACGGTCATAAGCGATAACAGGAATGTTTGCTTCCTTAGCCATGTCAAGAGCCTCACCAAGTGAAGAACCCTCGATAGCTGCGATAACGAGAACGCTGCATCCGCCGGAGATCATGTTCTCAACCTGTGACAGCTGAGTCTGAACGTCGTTGTTTGCAAACTGAAGGTCTACCTCATAACCTGCATCCTTCAGCTCTTTCTCCATGTTTGCACCATCCTGGTTCCATCTCTGGAGATCCTTGGTAGGCATTGAAACGCCAACCTTCTGTCCGCCTGCTGCAGGAGCTGCCTCCTCAGCTGCAGGTGCTGCTTCCTCTGCTGCAGGAGCTGCCTCTTCTGCTGCTGCAGGAGCTGCCTCCTCAGCTGCGGGTGCTGCTGCGTCTGCTGCAGGTGCTGCAGAGCTGCCACAACCTGCCAGAAGAGCTGCTACCATTGTCATTGAAAGAATGGCACTAAGTAACTTTCTTTTCATCTTTTTTCCTCCCTTGTAATGTTGGATGTCTTTTGTGTACCGTCTTAGTCCCGGCACACATAAACTTTGTACGAGTAAAATGCTATCATACCGTTTTTACAAAAAAAACAGGAAATAATTGCGAGACAGGATTTTCAGCCGGAGGATCGTATAGCACAATATTGACATAGTCTCTTCAAGATTGTGCTATACCCTTCGGATCATCTCTCCTTAAGATAGACGTCTTCTCTCAGATGGAAGCCGCCGTCTATTATGACCGTATCCATATTATCTTTTGTGACCATGATGGGAGCGATATTGACACAGGGGACATTATATCTTCCGTTCTCTATCTGCGTGGTCCCGGCCACGGAGTTGCCTTTTGCCAGAGAGACTGCTGATTCCGCAGCCTTTTTTGCCAGTACATCTATACTTTTATAAACAGTCATTGTCTGTGTTCCGTCCACCACCCTCTGGCAGGCATCAAGATCCGCATCCTGTCCCACTATCGGGATCCTTCCCGCACGGCGTTTTTCCGAATAATACCGTACCGCCTGACCCGCAAGTGAATCGTTGCCGCACATCACGGCGTCCGCCCTGTCGGCCTTTTCGGGGTTTTCCGAAAGATAGTTGAAGGCTTCTTCTCCCTTCCATTCCGAAGCATAATATGTGTCAAACAGCACTATGCCATGCCCGCGGATCTCTTCATCAAAGCCTTTGTTCACAAGAGATACGTTATTGTCCTTTGACGGACCGTTGATCTTCATCACCTGTCCGCCTGTCGGAAGCTTTTCGATGATGGCATCCGCCATGAATCTTCCGACCATTTCATTATCAAAAGAAATATACAGATCAAGCGGTGTGTCGGTCACCAGACGGTCATAGGCCACCACTTTGATACCTGCATTTCTGGCCTCCAGCACTTCTTTCTTCAATGCCGAACTGTCCACAGCTATTAGCACGATGACATCCATCTTCTTGTCGATCAGATATCTCATCTGATCCTTCTGTTTCTGAACATCTCCGTTGGCATTCTGTACATTTACTGTCGCTCCCAGCTCTCTCGCTCTTGAGACAAAAATATCCCTGTCTCTCTCCCAGCGCTCGATAAGAAAACTGTCAAAAGCTATCCCGATCTGTATGTCATCAGTCGCTTCCACATCTTTCTGCGGCTCCCCGCTTTCCTCAACACCGCTGTCGCAGCCCGTCAAAAGCATGACAGCCGAAAGCAGTATCACGAAAAGTTTCTTTATTTTTGAATTTATCTTCATATGATATTCTCCGTCCGGTATTCCGTAGGTGTCATACCTACGGCTTTCTTAAATATCCTCGAGAAATAATTCGGATCCGCATATCCGACCTTTGTACATATATCTTTTATGGAGGCATTCGGATCCTTTATCATCTCTTTAGCCTTTTCTATACGCAGCTGTGTGAGGTATTCAAGAAATGTCTCCCCGGTTTCTTCTTTAAACAGTCTTGTAAAATAGTATGGACTTACATCTACTCTGCCCGATACTTCATCAAGCGAGATGTCGTTTGCATAGTTATCCGCAATGAACCTTTTGGCTTCTTCTACCAGGCTTCCGAGCTTTTCTTCTTTCTTTACTGTCACGTTGCGTGCCGCTTCACTGATCTTACCCGTGAACCAGCTCTCAAGCGCATTGAAATCCTGACATTCCATTACAGAGGGAAGATAATCAGATCTGTGCATGAAGTGATATGTCATACCTCCGGATTCGTAAGACAGATGCTCTGCCCACAGAACAAACTCAAGGCACTTGAGTCTCGCATCCATAATGGCGTCGGGATGGGCTTCCCTCATCCACGAAAAGAATCTCGCTGCGTGTTCTCTTGTCATACCCACGTCTCCCGAGCTGACCGCCGCAAAAAGCTTCTTCTCTATGTCCATGGGGTAATCCGGCTCGTATACACATCCTACCGGCAGATCGCTGGCATGTGCCACGCCGGCTCTGGAGACATGCAGGGCACCCAATGCATCTTTGTACGAATCCGATGCGGCCTCCAGCGGCTGCACAGTACCAATACCTATACGTGTATCAAAGCCGGTCTTATTCAATATCTCTTCCTGGAGTTCTTCGGCCCGGCTTATTATCTTTACTCTGTCGCTGTACTCCATACGACTGTGCTTTTGCGGGAAATAGCAGATTATCTTATTTGAGAGCAGCGGTCCCGTTACGCATCCCAGTCTGCCTTTTATGATATCTCTGATCTTGGTATATTCAGACTGCACCTTTATGCCGCTGCCTACCGGATTCTCAGAATCGGAGTCCGCATCTACGACAGACAGTACCAGCATATATCCGTATTCTTCTTCGATCCCGAGGAGATTCTTATAGTTATCTGTCACGTCCTGACTCTCCTGAAAAAGGATCGAATAGATGAAGCCGCTTTCTATGACCGGAGTCACTGTTTCGATCTTTTCTCTGATGGACAGCTCCTGTCTGCGCTTCTCCTTCGCAGAGTCTATCTGTTCCATGGCTCTCTTTATCACATCCACTATCATTTCCCTGCTGAAGGGTTTGTTGAGATAGTCGAGTACGCCAAGGCCTATAGCTTCCTTTGCATAGTCAAACTTGTCATAGGCACTGAGTATGATAAATAGGGTGGACGAGTTTGTCCGGCGTATCTCCTTCATGGCCTCTATACCGTTTATGCCCGGCATCTGTATATCCATGAAAGCTATGTCCGGCCTGAATGTCTCAGCCAGCTCGATCACGGCTCTGCCGCTTTTTGCTGTCTCTGTCTCACAGAGGCCGCCGAACTCTTTTTCTATTATGAATTTGATGGAATCCGTGACGATACCTTCGTCATCGGCAAGCATTATCCTGTACATTATCTTGTTCCGGTCTCCTCATCCTGTTCGTCC